>JAFNQK010000391.1 GCA_017386165.1 Treponema sp. | reverse complement strand
GCCTACTCAACCACCGAATTGAATCGCCCTGTTATAAAACCCCCTGAGGAGGGGCTACCTACTTTTTAAAGTAGCGCAGCGAAGGGACCCAATATGTGCGCGAGCACAAACGTCAATAACTTCCTTACTGAGCCCCGAAGCGAAGCTACTTTTTAAGTAGTGCAGCGAAGGGATTGTAGCTCATTCCGTCGTCGCTACCGTAGTTGCGGTTATTACCGCCTTTTGGAGCGCCGGCGTACTGCTTGGCACCGCGGTTATCGCCCTTAAAGCCATCACGACCAGAAGCTCCGTTGCTACCTGCAGCCCCCTTCTTAACAACTACAACCTTGCGTGCACCGCCAGCCGAGGCACCCGTACCGACTCCACTAGCACCAGATGCACTAGAAGCCCTAGTTGCAACGCTCTGTCCAATTCTGCTTGCAGCATCACTCTTAAGGCTCAAACTAATTCGCTTTCTATCCTTATCTAGTCCGATGATTGTAAATTCAAAGATATCTCCGACTTTTACAACTTCCATTGGATCAGTAACAAAGTTGTCGCTAAGTTCAGAAACATGGATAAGAGCTGTTTCATGAAGACCAATATCAACAAAGGCACCAAAATCTACTACATTCTTGATTTTTCCGGTTACCTTCATTCCTTCTTTAAGGTCTTCAAACTGAACAACACCCTTCTGCATGATTGGTGCAGGATATCCGTCACGAGGATCGCGATTTGGCTTTTGCAATTCTTCTATTATATCGTTAAGAGTTGTTTCACCAATATTATATTTTTCGCAGAGAGCCTTGCGGGTTGCGTTATCAATCTTGTCGCCAACCTTTACCTTTGGAAGAACTTCCCGGGCAACATCATAATTTTCAGGATGAACCCATGTATTATCGAGAGGGTCAGAGCTTTCTGCAATCTTTAAGAAACCTGCACACTGTTCAAATGCCTTTGGTCCAAGACCAGGAACCTTTTTAAGGTCTTCACGGCTAAGAATCTTGCCGTTTGCATCGCGGTATTCGGTGATTTTCTTTGCAGTGCTCATGGTAATACCAGAAACATAGCTTAAAAGCATGTAACTTGCTGTGTTAAGGTTTACACCTACCTGGTTTACAACTGAACCAACAACTTCGTCCAAAGTTTCGCTGAGTTTTTTCTGGTTTACATCGTGCTGGTAAAGACCTACGCCGATTGCTTTTGGATCGATTTTTACGAGTTCTGCAAGAGGGTCCTGCAAACGGCGGCCCATGCTGATTGCTCCACGGATTGTAAGGTCAAGCTCTGGGAATTCTTTTGTTGCAACTTCACTTGCAGAATAAACTGAAGCTCCTGATTCATCTACAACTGTGTATTTTACATCTGCGTCTGCATAATTTTCGCTGATTACTTTTGATACGACTGCCTGAACTTCTGGTGAGCCGGTACCGTTTCCTACTGCTACAACCTGAATATCATATTTGTCGATTGCATCGTTCAACTGTTTGTATGCATCTTCCGGATCCTGTACCTGGAAAATTTTGAAGTAGCCAAGGTATTTTCCTGTTTCATCCAAAGCGGCACATTTAGTACCAGTGCGGATACCTGGGTCGATTCCAAGAACACGGCTTCCCTTAATTGGCTGAGTCATAAGGAGGTTTTTAAGGTTTTCACTGAAGATACCGATTCCGTGTTCGTCGGCTTCATCTGTTTCATCGCTGCGGATTTCGCGTACTACAGCTGGTGAAAGAAGGCGAACAACACCGTCTTCGATAGCTTCTTTGTGATATTTATTGTTAGTAACTGTGCGTTTTGTAAGAAGATCTACTGCGCTGTCTACATCTACATCGATTGTAACATCAAGTGCACCTTCTCGTTCTGCGCGGTTAATTGCAAGAATGCGGTGTGGTTTTACCTGGTTGAGAGGTTCTGTGTAATCCCAGTACATCTGATAGGTAGAAGTTTTCATTGCCTGTTCTTCGGTCTGTCCGTCCGGAACAATACCTT
>JAFNQK010000390.1 GCA_017386165.1 Treponema sp. | reverse complement strand
ACGAGTGCGTTGTAAAAGTTCCTGTTGATTCTCAAAAGAGAATGGACTTTGAAGTTCTCAAGAATCTCGTTGAAAAAGACATCCAGGACGGAAACATTCCATTCCTGGTAGTAGCAACTATCGGTACAACAGACTTTGGTTCAATCGACCCTGTAGAAAAAATAGCAGCCCTCTGCAAAGAACACAATATGTGGCTCCACGCCGATGCAGCATACGGAAGTGGTGTAATTTTAAGCAAGAAATATGCCTCAAAAGTAAGCAATCTCAATCTTTGCGATTCAATTACAGTTGATTTTCATAAGATGTTCTTGTTGCCAATCAGCTGTTCTGCCGTCCTCATCAAAGACGGCAAAGATTTTGATGCGCTTACAATCCACGCCGACTACCTCAACCGCGAAGAAGACGAAGAAGACGGTTACACAAACCTTGTTGATAAATCTTTACAGACCACACGACGCTTTGACGCCCTCAAGGTCTGGATGAGTTTTAAAGAACGGGGAAAAGACGGCTGGGATAAAATCATCACTACCAGCATGGAAAATGCCCGATACCTTTATTCAATCATCAAAGAGAATCCAAATCTCCATGTTGTAACAGAACCGGAAATCAGCTCTGTAGTTTTCCGCTACAAAACAGAAAACGCCGATGCAGAACAGATGCTCAAGGACGATGAAATCAACAAAAAAGTCCGAAGAATCCTTCTTCACAAACACGGAATAGTAATCGGACAGACTGTCAGTGATGAGCGGGTATGTCTCAAGTTTACCCTCCTCAATCCTTTGATGACCCATCAAAAACTTGACCAGCTTGTAGAACTGATTTTGCAGCTTGCAAAAGAAAATAAATTATAAAAATTAATAATCGGAGAGATTTTATGAAAAAAGTGTTTTCAATTTTTTTAGCCGTTTCAATCTTTGTTTGCAGTCTTTATTCTTATGAATTTCAATGGGATTTGATTTCATCCACCCCTGTAGAATACCGTGATATTAAAATTGCAGATTACAAAACAAACCCGCCAGGAACTATTACATACGAACAAATGGTTTCTGATGTTAAAGAATTATCTTATATTCTTCAGGCTGGATATTCCGGATACGAAGATATGCTTGCACTAGGATTTAACGAATCAGACTTTGAAGAATCTGTAATTAATTCTTTTAATCCAAACGAAACAGTTGATACAAGACAGTTTTACAAAGCTTTGTGTTCTTACCTTAAAGATTACATTAACGATGCACATTTTAGTATTAACCATAAATTTGAAGGTCAGAGCCTCTGTACAAAAAAAATCGTTTTCTGGTCAGACACTTACCTTGTAAAAACAGAAGACTCTTTTTACATCTTCAAAAGCAACAATCCAGAACTAACTCCCGGAACAAAATATACAGACTCTTTAGAACACCTGTATTATTACCCTGTATATGGGCAAAATTGTTATAGAGTCGGTTTACTTGAAGAATACAAAGATATAAACACATTATCAAAGTCTTTCAATTTTGAAGATAAAATCGTAGAACTAAAACTCCAAAACGATGGTTCAATTCAGCAAAACACTTTTAAGTATCATGATTTTGAAACCAAAAACAGTGCATATATCTGTATTAATTATTTCACAATGCCAAGTGCCAATGACCCAGCAAGAAAATCAATAGAAATCTTATTTGATAAGTTTGGCCGATGCGGCAAAAAGTATAATAATAAAAAGAATATCATTCTTGATTTAAGACATAATCAGGGAGGTGATCTCGTATATCCCGCAACCTTCTTTTATATGCTGTATAATAACAAAGATTACAAAGATATAAATGAGCTCAGAAAACAAATTTGGGACTGGTGTGATTATATTATTTGCCCCAAAAATGGTGTTTACTCTCCTGTTTCTGAACAAGCCAGATTTCAAAAATATACAAATCTAAATTTCACCGATGTCGCACAAAATTACCAGAATAGCCTTAACAACCAAAAATCCGAGCCTCAAAAGCAGATTATTAAAGGCACTTTACACAATTATTCTTCTCTTTTCAAAAAATCAAAATTCCGTGGAAAGATTATCGTTCTAATCGACCGTGCCACCGTTAGTGCAGGCGAAATGACCATATTTCAGGCAAAAAAGATTTTTGGCGAAGATAATGTATATGTAATCGGAGAAAACAGTTATGGTATGTCACAATATTGGGATCTTATAACTCTTGCCCTGACAAATTCTCAGATTACTGTTCACACTGCATTTAGAAAGCCTATTCTCGACCAGTACACCGAATGGGCCGGCGAAGGCGTCGGTATTTACCCGGACTACTGGTCTACAGGAAAAGACTTAAACGAGACGATTTACCTTTTGACTCAAGATGACGAAATGAAATCAAAACTCAAGGATATTGAGTTCAGACTTCAGTAAGTGAGTTTGATAAGATAAGCCTCCCCGGCAGGGACAACCATCGAGAATCGCCCCCCTTCTATCTTGCAGCTTATCTTGTCGCCAAAAACATCCTCGGCTGGAGCACAACACTTTGCAAAATCGCTTCCAAATTGTTCCAGATTAAACTCGATTTGCTGATCCTCCTCATCAGAAGAACAAACCGAGAGGTACAGTTCATTTTTATCAAAGCGGGCAAAGGCAAACACGCAGTTCAGGGCATACACAAACTTAAAGCTCTTGTCCGTAAAAGCATTTTGTTCTGACTTTAATCTGCACATTAAAGAATATTTTTTATACTCTTCTGTGGCTTCGATGTTCTTGCTCCAAGGCATAGGATAACGGCAGCCTTCAATGCTATCAACAGTTCCATCGATACCCGCTTCGTCTCCATAGTACATACTTGTACAGCCAGGGAGAGTAAAAAGCATTATCAAAGCGCCCTTCTTCCAGCCTTTTTTAATCGACAGGTCATTATGAAATCTTGAAATATCGTGACTGTCCAAAAGGTTGAACAAATTCTCCCGGATAACAAAAGGAAGTCTTGCCTGATAATTTACTATCCAGTCCCTAAAATCCTCTGCAGAAAGTTTATAAGAAATTCCGTTCAAATCAGGATTATTTTTGTTCAAAAAATCCACTTGACCGTAAAAGGCACGGATTGGACGGCAGGAACCGTAATAATTCATAGGGCTGTCCCATTCATTTCCGTTTAAAAAGCCCGTTGCATCAGTCCATTCTTCGGCAAGAATGTATGCATCTGGATTTTCTTCTCTTATGCTTTTACGGATTTCTGGCCATACCTCGTGATGGAGCTGCATTAAATCATTGCGCGCCATGGTATCAGCAACATCAAAGCGCCATCCGTCAATTTTATACGGCTCTTTAAGCCATTTTTTGATTACGCTGTCGGCTCCTCGGTAAAGTTTATCCCTTAGTTTTTCAGAAGAATAATTCAAAGTCGGCAAAGTCGGAACATCAAACCATGCTTTGTAACTGTTGTCTTCATTAAAGAAATAATATTCCCGCTCTTCTGAATCAGGATTATTAAAAGCCCCTTCACTCTTGTCAAAGAAAAGCCCGTCCCGGTTAAACCAGCGGTTTGCAATTCCTGTATGATTGATTGAAATGTCCAGAATTATCTTGATTCCATTTTTATGAAGCTCCTGACAAAGTTCTGCCAGTGCCTGATCTCCACCAAAATGAGGATCAATCGTAAAATAATCGAGACAGTCGTATTTGTGAACTGTGGCACCATAAAAAATCGGATTTAAGAAAAGCGCATTGACACCAAGCTTTTTGAGATACGAAATCTTATTTTTAATACCAATTAAATCCCCGCCGTAAAAATCGAGACAGAAAGCCTTATCATAAGGCTCTGGCACAGAGTTCCAGTCTTTAACCGCAATGGCAGGATGTCCGTCAAAAGTATATTCTCCGTCTTTTACAGAAATATCGGGATTACCATTGCAGAATCTCTCTGGAAAAATCTGATAGAAAACCGCATTTTTAATCCAGGCAGGCTGAACATAATCCGTTAAAATCCTGAACAGATACCCTTCATCCGGAAAAATCGTTTTTATTCCCTGCTGGTCATAAAAATACAGCCGGTCCTCAGTACTGAGCCCAAAATAATAATCAAATTCATCTTCAAAAACTGTAACTTGATAATCGTATCTTACAAGTCCACAAGAAACCTGGCCCCTGGTCATCTTTTGAGGGAATACAATTCCGTTCTTTTTACCATAAATAAAAACATTTTTAACAGGAGAATTTTCAAGAAGCTGAATTGAAACTGTAATCTTTTCGCCTTTTTTAGGGGTAGGATTTGAAACAAAATTTATAGAACCATCTGAATATACACTTGAAAGCCAAAAGTCGTTACTTTTTAATCTGCCATCTGTCATAATGATAGATTATAAACTAATCTTTTATAATATCCAAACGATTTCCCTGATATTCCGGAAGAAATTTCTTTTTGCCACCAGATTCAAACTGAACAAGAATTACCACTTCGTTTCCTTCCAGCTGGCTGGAAACAATCTGTCCCATTCCGTAATCATCATGATAAACGTTTACACCTTTCTTCCATTTATTCAGGAGTTCTGCTTTTGGCCCCTCATCAGCCTCTTCTTCAAATCCAGTTTCAAAGCTTCTCTTAAAACTGCGGGGAATGGAACCAATTGCCTTAAGGGTGTCCCCTGCTTCTACAAGAAAGCGACTCGGCATCATTATCTGAGTATGCCCATACAACCGGCGGAAAGCACAGCTGGTAATGTAAAGCTCATCCTTGGCACGGGTAACCCCTACATAAAACAGGCGGCGTTCTTCTTCAAGGTCTTCGCCCCATTTATCTTCCCGGGGGAAAATGCCGTTTTCAAGACCAGTAATTATTACCCGGTTAAACTCGAGCCCCTTTGTATTATGAACGGTAATAAGAGTCACAGCGTCAGGAGTATCTTCGGTTTCGTTTGCAAGAGTACGGTTTAATTCGATTTCATCAAGAAAATCCAGAAGGCCCTTCATACTCAAAGGATATCGGATTGCACTGTTTACCAATTCCTGAAGGTTTAATACGCGCTGAGTGCCGTCCATATCATCCTGGGCCTTGTGCAATTCTACAAGGCCGGAATCTTCTGTCAATTTCTGGATAAACTCAGACAAGCGTCTAAAATCCTTTGATTCTGTCTTAGTTGCATCGGCGGCAGTTTCTGCAAGTTCTTTAATTCCCGCATCGACAATTTCTTCTTTTACAGAGTTTTCTTCAAGAAAGTTTTTTAGATTCGAATAAAGGGAAAGAAACTCTTTTGCCCCTTCCTGCGCTTTCTTATTAAGAATAGAAAAAGAATTTTCCAGAGCACCCAAAAGATTAAAATCCGCTTCAAGCAGGCCGTCATCGGCATGAGCCTTTTCAATGATTTTTTCCTGGGTCTTGGCACCAATACCTCTGACAGGTTTGTTTACGATTCTTGTAAAGGCAATTTCATCACGATTATTTGCAAAGAGAGAAAGATAACTCAGAGCATCTTTAATTTCTTCACGTTCATAGAATTTTAGAGAACCAACAATAGCATAAGGAATCCGCTTATTCAAAAACTCGGTTTCAAAAGTAAGGGACTGAGCATTTGTTCTGTATAAAATTGCAAAATCACTGTAATTTGCTCCGGCAGCCACAGCCTGTTTTATAATCTGAGAACAAAATTCTGCCTCCCGGTCCTGATTTTCCAGAAAAACTAAAACAGGTTCTTTTCCGTCACCACGCTCTGCAACAAGAGTCTTACCTAGACGATCCTGATTATTTTTTACAACCGCATCAGCACACTGCAAAATCCTGTTTGTAGAGCGGTAATTTCGTTCAAGGCGGATAACCTGGGTATTCTTAAAATAATTTGGAAACTGAAGGATATTCTGAACTTCAGCACCACGGAATTTATAAATGGACTGGTCATCATCACCAACAACGCAGACATAAGTTCCGCTGCCGTCTTCTTTTACATCTGAAAGAGCCTTTAAAAGCTTAAACTGAGCAACATTGGAATCCTGATACTCATCCACCATTATTACCTTAAAGCGGTAATGCATCTGAGAACGGATTCGTTCATCTCTTTCCATGATTTTTACAGGAAGCATAATCAAATCGCCAAAGTCCGCATTGCCTGTTCCGTGGAGGCGGTTCTGATAAGCGCGATACACTTCATTTAAGTCGCCGTCCTTATCAATCATAGACAAATCATCTTCGGGACCCAGACAATAATCTTTACACAGTGCAATTTCATGAGCTTTTTGTGTAGCCTGTTTTTTTGTAAGAGCCGGCATGGCCTTTTGAATTAAGGTTGCACTATCTTCATCATCGTAAACGGTAAAATTTGGATCAAGCCCGGCAACTTCTGCATAACGGCGCAAAAACCAGGCACCAAAAGAATGGAAAGTTTTTATCTGAGCATCGCTGGCCTTTGGTTCTAAAAGAACGGCTCTGTCCTGCATTTCTTTTGCAGCCTTTTTGGTAAAGGTAACCGCAAGAATCTGCCAGGGTTCAATATTCTGATGCTGAATAAGATATGCAATTTTTGTAGTAATTACACGAGTTTTTCCAGAACCTGCACCTGCAAGAATCAAGAGAGGAGAACCTGAATGAATAACCGCCTCAGTCTGTTCCGGATTCAGAGACTGCAAATACTCAAAAGACATTAAAACCTACTCTGCTAAATCTGTTGCGTACAAAAGAGAAGACTGAACATTATTTGATTCAAATTCAGATTTTCCCACATATACAGCGTCCAGGTCTACATCACTTGAAGCAACGATTTTAACTTTAATCATTTTTCCGCATTGAACAGCCTTATTTTCAGCCTCAACATCTTTTTCGTAGCGGACAACAACACTTCCGTCAACTTCCGGTGCCTGGAACCAGGCGCGTCCGATAGCAAGACCGTCTTCACCTTCAAGAACTTCTTCTACAAGAACATCAAATTCTTTGCCAATATATTTTTTGAGATTTTCACGGGTAATTTCTGCCTGTTCCTGAACGAGCAAGTCAGCCCGCTTCTGAGCTTTTTTAGAAGAAACCCGGTGCTTAAATTTGCTGGCAGGAGTATCTTCTTCAAGACTATAAGGGAAACAGCCTGACCAGTCGCTTTTGAGTTCCTGTAAAAAACTAAAGGTATTCTTAAACGCCTTGTCCTTTTCCCCTGGGAATCCGGTCAAGAAGGTAGTTCTCAAAACCGCTTCTGGAAGCTCTGCCTTTATATCACGCACCAATTTTAGATATTCTTCATAAGAACCTTTTCTGTTCATGCGCCGGATTGTTTCTGTATCCCCGCTCTGGAAAGGAATATCAAAATAGGGCAAGAGCCTCTTATCTTTTTTGATAACAGAAAGGATATCTCGGTTAAAGTGGTCCGGATGAATATATAAAATACGAACAATAAACGAACCCTGAATTTCGCTAATCATCATCAAAAGACGAGCAAGAGCACTGAGACTCTTGGTTCCAAGATTGTGACCTTCCGCATCAAGCTCAGGAAGAGGATGTCTTCCGTCTCCAAAAACATTGTCTTCAAGTCCTGTGCCGTAAGCGGCAAGATCCTGACCAATTAAGTTAAACTCAACGATACCTTTTGAAAGGAGACTCTTGATTTCAGAAATAATTTCATCTGCAGGACGACTTCGGAGTTCACCACGAATAAGAGGAATGGCACAGAAAGTACAATGATTTGAACAGCCTTCCGTGATTTTTACAAAGGCACTTCCTCTAAAGCCCAAAAGAATCTTTCGTTCACCGGCGCAAACGCCTTTCTGTTCATAAACTTCTACAGGACGTTCACCATTCTGCAATTTTTGAACAAATTCTTTTATTTTCGAAATATTCCCGTTACCAAAGATACCGTCCGCTTCAGGAAGAGACTTGTTTAAGGTCTCAGCATATCGCTCAGCAAGACAACCTGTTAGCAAGATTTTTGCATGAGGATAAGCTTCTTTTGCCTGAACAACAGCATCAAGGGATTCTTTTTTGGCACTGTTAATAAAACCGCAGGAATTTACAATAATTAAATCGGCTTTTTCAGGTTCAAAAGTCTGAGTAAGCCCCATTTCAAGAAGATTAGAAACAATTAACTCACCATCAACCTGATTTTTTGCACATCCGTGCTGATCAATAAAGAAATTAGTCAAGTTCAATTACCACCAGTTTATAACGACCGTCAGTATCCTTAATCCACTTAATATCTTCTACAAGTACCTGTCCGGCCTTACCAATTTCAAGGTCATAGCTCTTAGCATCTGCAGTGATTGTAAACTTAACGGTATTACAGTTACTCATCCACAGACGGATACTGTTGTTTGCAGTCATTGTTACAACTTCACCACTTGCAAAGTAAGACTCGTTTGAATCGTGGCGGTCAACCTTATAACGGAATTCACAACTACCGCGGAAAGAACCATTCAAAGTAAACGGATAAGCACGGTTATCTTCAAGAATTACAAGCTGCTTATGAGTTGAAGAAATTTCAGATGCAAAAGGAATATCCTCTGCATTAACAGAAGTAGCAACAAAGCTTCCGCTGGAACGCTTAACGATTCTAACCTCGGCACCACGACTTGCATCCGATGCAGAAATATCAGAAACATAAACAATCAAATCAGTAATGCTGTCGCCGTCGATATCAAGCTGATTTTCTTCTGCAAGATCTGTATACAAAGTTCCAACCGGAGTGAGAATACCAAAGCTTACAAGAGTATCGCTTACGCTTAAAACAACATTTCCTTCTTCTGTTGGGAAAATAATCTGATCACCGACATAAACTCGTTCTGTAAGAGCCTTGTCACTCAATTCATATTTTTTTACAGAAGAATTTTTATCAAGAACAACTTCTGAATCATCAACGCTATTCTTTTTGTGAACGATAACGCAGACAATAATTATTACCGCAAGGAGAAATGCTGAAATTCCACCGATTATCAAAGGCCAGAAATACTTAGGCTTTTCGTGAACGATAAGCCCTTCCGGAACAGGGGATTCCTGCAATTTTTTAGCACGATACAGATTACAAACAGTGTCAGGATTTACATCGAGATATTCTGCATAGTTGCGCATAAAGCCCAGCATGTAAGCCTCGCCTGGGAACGCGCCATTATCTTCGTTTTCAATTCCTTCTATATAATTCTGTGCAATCGAAGTTTCTCTTGCAGCACCTTCTAAATCGAGCCCCTTAGCTTCACGGGCTTTTTTTAGCAATTCTCCGTAGCTTTCCATTTAATTACTCCGAGAACAAAAAGTTGTTGTAGTTATTTGCTGAAGATGGAGCTTCATATATAAAACGCTGATCAGTAATATCAGAGTTAAGCTTGTAATCCATAAAGTTGAATGAGAAAACCTCACCTTTTTTTGTGGCAGCTTCTACTTTGCGGAGAAGCTTTGTATTAGGATTGATAGCAATTTTGATAAATCTGAATGCTTCAGCAGTATTGCGTGGGTACAAAACAAGTTTAATTACTTTTTCATCAGAACCGTTTTCAAGAGGAACAGGTTCCTGACCAATTTCGTATGCTACAGTGTAGTAACGGCTCAAAAGTGAAAGCCCCTGAGCGGTTGCAACGGATGCCCCAGAGTTATCAGTCTGAACATTCTGCAAAAGAACAGCTGATGCTTCTGGAAGATAAACTGTAAGCAAATCCCCGTTGAAAACAATTACCTGATTTTCAGGATTATCAAAATCTATTCTGAGAAGGTTTGGACGCTTGTATGAAACGCGACCTGCCATTTCTTTTTTGTCTGCAATGATTTCTACAGTTGCTTCATAGTCTTTTAAAGAAGCATAATAATCAGAAATTGTCTTAAAATAAGCACTTGCTGTTGTGATTGCCTGTGCAAAAAGTGATGCACTTAAAAAAATTGAAATAGAAAAAACAGCGATAATTTTACTAAATTTTGTCATATCTTGTATTTTATATAAGATATGACAAAATTGCAATTAGTTAGCAGAATCGCCTGATTCACTAGAAGCGACAGCTTCATTTGCATTATCAGTGGTGGTTGAAGTTTCAGCGCTGGCATTTTCTGCATTTGCAAGCTCAGCACAATGCTTTTCACCATTGATAATATCGTAGAATTCTTTGCCTTCCATGGTTTCGATTTCAAGAAGGCGGTTAGAAATATAATCAAGCAAATCTTTATGTTCTTTGAGCATATTAAGAACATAAGTATATCTTTCGTTCATGATGCGGGCGATTTCTTCGTCGATATAATTCTGTGTTTCTTCACTGAATTCACGAACAAGATTTGGTTCGCCGCCACGATTGCCGAGAACGCCCTTTCCAAGAGTCATATTTCGGAACTTGTCGCTCATACCAAAATCAACAATCATGCTCTTTACGATTTCTGTGGCACGGGCAATATCATTGCTTGCACCGGTAGAAATATCATCGAGCATTACCTCTTCGGCAGCACGACCACCCATCAAAGAATCTACTTCATTGATAAGATCCTTGCGGGTCATAAAGTTCTTTTCTTCGGCTTCGCGGAACTGTGTAAATCCACCGACTCCGTGGCTTCGAGGAACAACTGTGATTTTATTTACAGGCTCATGGTCAGGAGTAAAGGCAGCAACAAGGGCATGTCCGGTTTCATGTACAGAAACAAGTCGCATTTCCTTTTTATTGTCTTTGCGACTCTTCTTTTTGAGACCGATGCTGACCTTATCGATTGCTTCGTTAAAGTCTTCCATCGATACCTTTTTACGTTTATTACGAACTGCAAGAAGGGCTGCTTCATTTACGACATTAGCAAGATCTGCACCGGCAAATCCTGTTGTTCCATGAGCGATAGAAGTAAAATCTACATCGCTGTCGAGCTTTACATTCTTTGAGTGGATACGAAGAATTTCTTCGCGACCCTTTACATCCGGCTTTTCAACAGGAACCTGACGGTCAAAACGGCCAGGACGGAGCAAAGCTGGATCAAGAATATCTGCGCGGTTAGTTGCAGCAAGAATGATAAGACCTTTTTCGTTTTCAAAACCATCCATTTCAACAAGAAGCTGGTTCAAAGTCTGTTCGCGTTCGTCATTTCCGCCGCCAAAACCGTTCATACGGCTCTTACCAAGAGCATCGATTTCATCAATAAATACGATACAAGGGGCTTTTTCCCGGGCCTGACGGAACAAATCTCTTACGCGGCTTGCACCAACACCTACGAACATTTCAACAAAGTCTGAACCACTGATACTAAAGAATGGTACCCCTGCTTCACCTGCAACTGCGCGGGCAAGAAGTGTTTTACCAGTTCCTGGAGGTCCAACAAGGAGAACGCCCTTAGGAATTTTACCACCGATTTCAGTGTATTTTTTAGGTTCTTTCAAAAAGTCTACAACTTCGACAAGTTCTTCTTTTGCTTCATCAACACCGGCAACATCTGCAAAACGGGTTTTAACTTTTCCTTCTTCTACAGATTTTGCGCGGCTGGAACCAACATTAAAGATGCTTCCCATGCCGCCGCCCATACCGCCGCCCATTTTTTTAGAAATAATTGAGAAAACAATTAAAATCAGGGCGAATGGCAAAACCATATTCAAAATAATAGAAAGAATATAATTGTTTGACTTTTCGATAAACTTGTAGCGGATTCCCTTTTCATCTAAAAGAGAAAGCATATTGCTTGTCAAAACAGAATTCGTTCTATAAAAATTGCGGTTCTTGAGCTGGTTTGCAACTTTGAACAAAGGAATTCCACTCTGTTTCTGAGGTTCTGCAGTAATAATCTCAGGACCAAAACCGTTCATGTAGGATTCACCGATTTCTACATAAACGATATCACCGTTTTCGATTTTTTCACGGAAAACAGAATAATCAATTACGTTATTATTCTTTGCTGTAATAAAAAAGTCTGCAATCACAACAACAAGAAGAACTGTCATTACCAGAGCAACAATCGGCAAGCCTTTCTTTTCTCTTTTATTATCCTTGCGCTTATCGTTATCGTCTTTTTTATTATTATCAGGGCCTACTAACTTGAAAAAACTATAAGGATCAAATTCCTCATCTTCCCGTTCTTTCTTTGGCTCAGCCTTTTTTTCTTTTTCAGGCTTTTCTGTAGTTTCGTTATTTTCTTCTTCTTTGCTCATTAAAAAGTCCTCATTTAAAATATACGCATAAAACAATAAAAAGTCATTACTTTTATTTTTTTTATGATTTTTTTTGTTAAGTTTTTTTTTCAATTTCCGAAAATCAAAAGGTATAAGTACGATTTTTCCCACGGGAGGTATTATATGGGCTACAATCAGGCGTATACAGCTTATCAAAAGACTAATGTTACCACAGCAAGTCAGGGTCGTCTGGTAGTTCTTCTTTATGAAGCTGCCGTTAAAAACCTTAACTCTGCCCTTGCATTGCTGGAAGAAGGCGATAAAATTAAGCCGGGTAACATCGAAGCGTTTGGAAAGCATATTCAGAAGACACAGGCAATTATCGCAGAACTTGAATGTTCTCTGGATATGGAAAAAGGCGGAGAAATTGCACAGAACCTCATGAGTCTGTACCTTTTCTTTAACAAAGAACTTACTGAAGCTACATTTAATCATTCATCCAGTAAAATCCAGCCTGTCTTAAAAATGTTGAACGATTTACTCAGTGCATGGAGAACTGCTTCTAACAGCACATCAAATGCACCGGCTTCATCTTCAATGCAGACAAGCACATTCAGTATTGAAGGCTAAAGATTAAAACAGGGGTAAAATATGGCTGAATTATCAAATGAAGAATTAAACGAACGCGTTGCAATTTTAAGAAAACTTCGTTCTCTTTTAGAACAGCAGAGAGCTAAATTCCAGGAATACCTTACTGTACTCGAAAAACAGCAGGACTCTATCAGCAGAGAAGACACAGAAGCAATCATGTGCCACGCTGAACTCGAACAGCAGGTTGTAAAGAGCATCGGAAATCTCCAGAAGGTTATTGTTCCGATGAGCGAACTGTACAAAAACTCTTCTGCTACACACAAAGACATCTGCGACCAGAGTCTTGAAAACATTCAGGACGATCTGGACAGATTGCAGAGCAAAGTTCTTCTTCAGAATGAAAAGAACCGTGAACTTTTGAGAAGTCACCTGGTAGCTATCCGCGCTCAGATTGACAACTTTAAAAATCCATACAAAAACCGTCAAAGCGTTTATGCACAGAGTGCTCACTCAAGCGGAACTATGATTGAAATCAACGCGTAAGAGATAATTCTTGATTACAATAATTGCAGCTTTAACTGAAAAAACTCGCATAATCGGAGTCCAGGGGCGCATTCCCTGGACTCTGGGCGTTGATATGGAGCATTTCAAAAAGACTACAACAGGCGGAGCTGTAATCTTTGGAAGAAAAACCTTTGAAGGTATCGGACGCCCCCTCCCAAACAGATTGAATCTCGTCGTTACAAAAAACGCAGAATCAAAAGAATCCCACAACCAAAATCTAATCTACACAGACAGCATCGAAAATGCAATTTTGCAGGCCAAAAACCGTGGTTTTGAAAACATTTTTATCTGCGGCGGAGAACAAATCTACCGCTACACACTAGAGAAAAAGCTCGCAGACAAAATGATTTTGAGCATGGTACAAGAATCAATCATTTCTGATAAAGATAAAAAAATAGCAGATGCGTTTTTCCCGGCTTATGACGAAAACCGATGGAAACGCATCTGCACCAAAAACGAAGAAGGCTTTTCAATCAACGAATATCTTTATACAAATTCCTGATCTACACAAACCACAGCATAGTAGTTCTTATTGTATTCCTGAACCTTATTAAAAAGATGCTGGGTCAATTCTTCTTCGGACAATTTGCAGTCGTGAGGACGAACTACATCAAAAATTACATTAGTATGTGTCTGACCGGTAACCATTCTTAAATCGTGAACAGAAAGTTTTGGATTAATCTCGGCACAGACATCCATGAGATAACGCTTTAAAACAGGAAGTTCCTTATTGTTTGTATCAATCGGATCCATATGAATTGTAGCGTGACAGCCAAAAGTCATGGCAAGTTCAACTTCGATGCGATCAATTTCATCGTGGATTTCAAAAATATTCATATCCCCCGGAACTTCTGCATGGAGAGAAATCATTCTCCGGCCAGGACCGTAATCATGAACGATAAGGTCGTGGATTCCGCAAACAATTTTATGTGTAAGAACAGTCTTCTGAATGGCAGAAACAAACTCAGGGTCAGCCTTTAAGCCCAGGAGAGGATCGATGGTTTCTTTAACAGATTCGTAGCCGCCCCAGAGAATAAAACAGGCAACCACGAGGCCCGCAATTCCGTCGAGAGGAAATTTAATCTCCGGATAAAAATGCGTTACGATTGTCACAGCAAGAACTACCGCTGTAGAAATACAGTCATTCAAGCTGTCTTTGGCAGTTGCTTTCATTGCAGGGGAATTAAGTTTTTTTGCAAGAGAAGAATTATAAAAGAACATGTAAAACTTAACCAGAATGGAAGCAACAAGGGCAACAATTGCAAAAACAGAAGCGTCCAGTTCCGCAGGATGAATAATCGCCTGAACAGAGCTCTGCAAAAGTTCAAAACCTACAATCAAAATCAAAAAGGAAACAATCAGACCGGCGATATATTCCATTCTGCCGTGTCCAAAAGGATGATCTTTATCAGGACGCTTAGAAGATAACTTGAAGCCCAGAATTGTAACAATACTTGCAGCCGCATCACTCAAGTTGTTAAAGGCATCAGCAATTACCGCAACGGATTTAGAAAAAATACCTGCAATAAGCTTTGCTGCAAATAGAAGAATATTAAAAAAAATGCCAACAGCACCAGAAAGAACTCCGTATTTACTGCGAACAGTCGGATTCTGGGTATCCTTATAATCTTTAATAAACAGCCTTGATAAAAGCTTTATCATAACTCTGCTTCCTCAACACAAAAGAAGGAAATTCCTTCTCTTGGAAATTTAATTACAATCTTTTCGAGTATTT
>JAFNQK010000389.1 GCA_017386165.1 Treponema sp. | reverse complement strand
CTTTAAGGGAAAAGAATTACAGCTTAATACCTGGCTCAAATCAATCGGAGTTGCCGCTGTTTTTGATGTAGGATTTGGTGCAGAAATTACAACTAAAGCCTATGTAGAACACATCACTAAAAATAACCCTAAACTTACAATTTCTCAGCCTTGTCCTGCTCTCGTAACCTGGATGGAACTTTATCATCCGGAATTGGTTCAGTATCTTGCTCCTGTAGACAGTCCTATGGCAAATACTATTACAATGATTAAGACCTACTACCCAAAATATAAGGATTACAAGGTTGCTGCAATTTCTCCATGTTTTGCAAAGCGCCGCGAGTTTGACGAAAACGGACTTGGGGATTATGTAGTTACAATGCGTAACCTCAGTAATTACTTTGAAGAAAAGGGAATTTCTCTTTCTACCTACAAAGCTTCTAATTACGATAATCCACTTGCAGAACGCGGTGTATTGTATTCTACACCGGGTGGCCTTATGCGCACTGCAGAACGATATGTTCCAGGAATCAATAAGATTACCCGCAAAATCGAAGGTTTCCCTGGGGTTTATGAATACTTTAATCACCTGTCAGAAGACTTGGCTAATGGAATTGAACCAAAGTACAAGCTGATTGACTGTCTCAACTGTGAAAAAGGCTGTAACTGCGGTGCCGGAACTGTAAATCAGAAGCTTGGTCTCGATGAGCTTGAAGATTATATCGAAGAGCGTTCTAAAGCCCGCATTGCAGAATGGGGAACAGAAGAAGGTCACAGCTATAAAAAGCATCTTAAAAAGCTTGAAGCCACAATTGATAAATATTACAAGCCTGGACTTTATAAGCGTACTTACGAGGACCACAGTGATATTATTACAAGATTTGTAAAAGTTCCAACAGAAGAAGAAGTACAGGAGATTTACAAGTTACTTGGCAAGAAAGACGAACGGGATGAACTTAACTGCCGTGCATGTGGTTATATTTCTTGTAGACAGATGGCACAGGCAATTCACTGTGGGGTAAACAAGCCGGATCACTGTCACCACTATGTAATGCACTGTATGACAAAAGATTTCCAGGCAGAGCTTCAGGAAAAAGTACAGAAAGTAAGCAATAATAGTATAAATTGTATCGAAGAATCAAAAGAAAACGTTAAAGCGCTTTTGAATGTAACTTCAGAAATGTCCAATGATGTTCAGTCTAGCTCTACTGCTATTGAACAGATGATCAGTAACGTCGGTTCTATCAATGCAATTATCGATAAAAACTTTGAAGCGGTAAACAATCTTGAATCTGCAACTGCAGCCGGTCAGAACGGACTTTCTGAGGTAATTACACTCGTTAAGACAATCGAAGAAAAGTCTGCGGACCTTCTTGAAATGAGTAAGATGATTGACCAGATTGCAAAGCAGACCGACCTTCTTTCTATGAACGCGGCAATCGAAGCGGCTCACGCAGGGGATGCAGGTAAGGGATTTGCGGTAGTTGCCAGTGAAATCCGTAAGCTTGCCGAAAACTCAAGTAAAGAAACCAAGGCTATCGACGATGTTCTTAAGAATATGAAGAGCCTTATCGATTCTATCTCTGAAAAGACAGATGTTGTTTCAACAGAGTTTACAAAAATCGTAGATCTTTCGGGACTTGTAAAAACTCAGGAAGATCAGATTCACGACGCAATGGCCGAACAGAATGCCGGTGGAACAATGCTTTTGAACGCTCTCAAGAAGATGAAAGAATCTCAGCACGCTGTAAACGATGCAACAGAGCATTTAAGAAGCGAAACAGAAGAAATCATGCGTGCAATGCGTAATCTTGAAGTCTAATCTCCGGGATTACATTAATAGGAGTCACACCAAATGCCTAACTACAATCCAAGTTCTCAATATGCAGACGAGTTTATAAACGATGCTGAAATTTTAGAAACTCTTGAATATGCAGATAAACATAAAAATGATTTTGAATTAATTGATTCGATTCTGGAAAGGGCTCGTCCGCAAAAGACAAGTGACGGCTGGCATTGTGCGGGTTTAACTCATCGCGAAGCAAGCATTCTTCTGGCCTGTACAGATCAGACTCGCGTAAACCGAATGTTTGAAATCGCCGAAGAAATCAAACAGGCCTTTTACGGCAACAGAATCGTTCTTTTTGCACCGCTTTATCTTTCAAATTACTGTATCAACGGCTGTCTGTACTGTCCGTATCACGCCAAGAACAGACATATTCCCCGCAAAAAGCTGACACAAGAAGAAATCAAACAGGAAGTAATTGCCCTTCAGGACATGGGGCACAAGCGCCTTGCAATCGAGGCGGGAGAAGACCCTGTTAATAATCCGATTGAATATATTCTTGAAAGCATCAAGACGATTTATTCGATTCATCATAAGAATGGAGATATTCGTCGAGTAAATGTGAACATCGCCGCTACAACTGTAGAAAATTACCGCAAGCTGAAAGAAGCCGGTATCGGAACTTATATCCTTTTCCAGGAGACATATAACCGTCAAGGTTATGAAAAGCTTCATCCTACAGGACCAAAGCATGATTACGCATGGCACACAGAAGCTATGGACCGTGCAATGGATGGTGGCATCGACGATGTAGGCCTTGGTGTTCTCTTTGGCTTGCAGGGCTACCGCTACGAGTTTGCAGGGCTTTTGATGCACGCAGAACATCTAGAAGCGGTGCACGGAGTAGGCCCTCACACAATCAGTGTGCCTCGGGTTAAGCATGCTGACGATATCAATCCTGATGTTTTTGATAATTCAATTCCAGACGAGATTTTTGAAAAAATAATTGCCTGCATTCGTATCGCAGTTCCATATACTGGAATGATTATTTCTACCCGTGAAAGTGAAAAAGTACGAGGAGCGGCATTGAGGCTTGGTATTTCCCAGATTTCTGGCGGAAGCCGTACAAGCGTTGGCGGTTATACTCAAAAAGAACGTCCTCACGACACTGAACAGTTTGATGTAAGCGATCAGCGTACCCTCGACGAAGTTGTCCGCTGGCTCATGGAAAAAGATCATATTCCTTCGTTCTGTACGGCCTGTTATCGCGCAGGTAGAACCGGAGACCGCTTTATGAGCCTGTGTAAGGCAGGGCAGATTCAGAACTGTTGTCATCCAAATGCCCTGATGACCCTTACAGAGTATCTGGTTGACTATGCAACTCCGGAAACAAAAGAACTGGGATATAAGATGATTGAAAAAGAATTGGAAAATATTCCAAAAGAAAATGTAAGGCGCATCACAGCCGAACATATAGAGGCAATAAAAAACAGTAACGCGCGGGATTTCAGATTCTAGAAATCGAATTTTGGAGGCGCTATGCTGCAAAGAACGACAATCAGCTTTTTTGGAAGAACAAATGCTGGAAAATCTAGTCTTGTAAATGCTCTGACGGCTCAGGACGTAAGTATTGTTTCTGATATTAAGGGAACTACTACTGATCCGGTTAAAAAGGTCATGGAACTTTTGCCAATTGGGCCGGTTACGATTATTGATACTCCCGGTCTTGATGATACCAGCTTGCTTGGAGAAAAAAGAATTGCCCGTACACATGAGGTGCTTTCTCAGACTCAGATTGCGGTTGTGGTGTGTGACGCAACTCTTGATGATGCTTTTGGCCAGGAAGAACAATCGTTAGTTTTGGCACTCAAAGAAAAGAATATTCCGTATGTAATTGTTTTTAATAAGTGGGATTTGCAGGGTGGGGAATCCTTGGCGGAGGGAAGGGCTTTTGCGTGTGAAAGTATCCCTGCTGTGTTGGAGGCCTCCAAGGTGTGCGGGGGCATCTCTGCATTTGAAAGTGTCTCTAAGGCAGTCGGCGCCGAAAATGTTCTCAAAGTTAGCGCCGCCCAAAATACAGGAATATTTGAATTAAAAGAAAAGCTCGGTTCATTAAAAGGCCAGCTTAAGACAAAGCCCCTCGTGAGCGATCTGGTTTCTCGCGGGGATGTCGTTGTCCTGGTGATTCCGATAGATGAGTCTGCTCCAAAAGACCGTTTGATTCTTCCGCAGCAGATGGTGCTCCGGGAGCTCTTGGAAGTGATGGCGGTTACTGTATGTGCTCAGGTAGAAAACCTTGCCGAAGTGCTCAAAAAGCTTGGTTCCAAACCATCGTTAGTAATCACGGATAGTCAGGCATTTCAGCAGGTAAGCCGGATTGTACCAGAGGATGTGCCTCTTACTAGTTTTTCAATTTTGATGGCTCGTTTTAAGGGTACTCTTGAATACTCGCTTGAGTGTACTCGGGCTTTAGAGTCGCTTAATGACGGTGACAAAGTGCTTATCAGCGAGGGCTGTACTCATCACAGACAGTGCAAGGATATCGGAACGGTCAAAATGCCTGCCTGGGTTCAAAACTACACCCAAAAAAAGCTCGCTTTTGAGTTTTCAAGCGGGGGCACATTTCCATCTGACTTAAAAGAGTTTAAACTTGTGATTCATTGTGGCGGCTGTATGCTCAACGAAATGCAGATGGCCAGCCGGTTAGAACAGTGCAAAGAACAGGGCGTTCCTGTCACCAATTATGGAATGGCCATTGCCTATATGAACGGGATTTTGCCGCGCTCGCTGGCTCCTCTTGGCTTATCGGAGGACTAATTGGACTCCAAAACAGAAAGCCTGATTCAAAAACTCTACAACACTCATTCTCTTGCTCTTGAAGAATACGAATATCTCATAAAAAATCGTACCGCTGAAAGTCAGGCACTGCTTCAAAAAAAGGCCTGTGAGGTGAGAGAGCGTGTTTATGGCAAAGATGTTTTTATCCGTGGACTTATTGAGTTTTCAAACTACTGTAAAAATGACTGCTATTACTGCGGAATCCGCTGTTCTAATAAAAATGTTCATCGCTATCGCCTTACAAAGGAAGAAATCCTTGCCTGCGCTGACGAGGGGTATAAGTTGGGCTTTAGGACTTTTGTTCTTCAGAGCGGCGAAGACCCTTATTTTACTGATGAAGTTTTGTGTGACATTGTTTCGGCGATAAAGGACTTGCACGGTGATTGT
>JAFNQK010000388.1 GCA_017386165.1 Treponema sp. | reverse complement strand
TTTTTAATAGAAGAAATTTCGTTAAAAAGATTACCGGCAAGGCGACCAGACGCTCTGCTTCGGCCTTCTCCAGTGTGACTGTCAATGATTTCCTGAACAGCTTCGGCCTTGGTTAAATCGGCTTTTCCGTTAATATACGCTCTAAAAGTAAATTCCCCGCGCTCTGCCTGTCTAAATCCGTTTCTCAAAAGCAGATTATGAATTGCCATTACAACAGAAGGCCCCCCATGACAGTTTACTTCTACCAGGTCTTCGCCGGTAAAGCTTTTTGGAGCTCTGTAAACGGCAACCATTACTTCATCTATTTTGATTTCGCCGTCTTTAATCCAACCATAAACAAGAGTATTCCCCGCTGCGCTACATAGAGCCTTTGGTCGTGAAAAAACTTTACTCAAAAGGTCGATGCAATTTTTTCCGCTGGCTCTGACAATTCCAAGTGCGCTTGGAGCTAAAGGTGTCGCAATGGCACAAACTGGTTCTTCTGGAGCATACTTTGGATTTGGCATATTTTTCCCTTATTTTATTTTAATCATCGGAAATGACAACATCGGAGAAAAAAAATCCTGGTGATCTCTCTGTTTCATTCTCTGATAAGTAGTTTTTGAGTCGTCGTCTGCCTTAAGAGGTTCTACATAGTGGCTCTGGGGCATTATAGCACTTCCAAGGGCTGGTTTTCTATATTTTGAATCAGCTTCAGGGCAAGTTCCAATAAACTGATCCTCAGCGGTAATATCCGGACTGATCATGTCGTACTTGCCGGAATTATTCCAGTGCATGTAGCCGTGATTTCCTCCGTCACGCACACCAAATACTTCTTTCTGAACATATTCCTTGTTGTAGAACTGACGGTCATAGCTTACGTTAAGATAAAAAGCCTGAACCCAAGGTCGAACAATTACGCGGTTGCGGGCCATTACAGTGTTCCTGTAGGTTCCGTAATAATAAATGCGGTAAGTTCTGTCGGCATACGGCGGATAATTTAAGAAGGCATTTTCAAAATGAGAAGGATAGAACATCGGACCGATGACATCAACATATTCTGCCATCAGTTCTACATCCTGACCGGTTCGGGTTCCTGTGCGGTACCAGCCGTTTGCGCCGTAGATATCGATTCCGATTGGTGCATCAATATTCTGACGGGCATATCGCAGGAAAGAAACAAGGGCACTTTCCTTGTCCATTCCCTGGCTCTTCCATCTGTAACTGGCCGATGCAAGATTGTAACCGTCAGTCGGAAAACGGATATAGTCAAACTGAATTTCATCAAAACCGCGGGCAATCAATTCTTTTGCAATTGCAACGTTGTATTCCCATACTTCCTGACAATATGGGTCTACCCAGTTTTCATCATACCAGGCAATCGGTTCGCCACGAGTTTCTTCTCCAGTTTCTTCGTTTACGATTTTTTCGTATTCTTTGATTCCAAGCCAAGGCTGGTTTGTTTTATAATTCCAGACAGCATATTTTCCGTTTCCGATTTTTGCAAGATTGCGGTCCTTAAAAGTAACGATTCGAGCAATGAGATAAACATTATCTTTTTTGAATTCACTAATAAAATGGTCGAGATCAACTGCATACTGAGTAATCTTGGCCTTAGACTGAACAAACGGATCTTTGGTATCATAACGCAAAAGCCCATAGTCATCCTTCATGTCGATTACAAGGCTGTTAAGATTATTATCTTTGATTATTTTGCGGAATTTGTCGATTCCTGCCTGAAGACGGCACTGATAAGCACTTACATAGACTGCCTTTCTACCATCGGCAACTTTTCCATAGGTTGTATTCACAGAACCTGGATACAAGAGCCACAGTTCATTGAGACAAAGTCCTTTTCCCATTCCTGTATATCCAGAAGGAATCCATGCGCAGTTGGCAAGGCCAGGTGCATATCTAAAACATTCCTTCCAGTTTTCAAGCTGTTCCGGATTTCCGTTAAGCTGATTAGTTTCCATATTCAGGGAGCCAATATTTTCAATCTGACTGAATACGAGAATATTATCTACACTTGTAAGCCCGTCAAAGGTTTCGCAAGGCTCTTCGCCCTTATAAATCTGAACACCACATCGGTTTGGCCAATCCATCTTGTAAAGTCGAGGAATATATGCCTGTGACAAATAGATTTCTGTATATGGAGAACCGTCTTCTGCCACTTTTACAACCGGGAGAATATCCGCAATTTCGTCAGGGCTCTTCATCGTAGGCATCATTTCAAAGCCTTTGGTAACATCATACCAGGCAGGTTTTGCCGCATCCGGCTTAAGATATGAAAGCCCGTAATACGGATGACTCATGAAAATAACAGTTTCGTTTGTTTTTGTTCCATCTTTTAGGCTAACCGGCATAGAGCCTACAGCAACGGCTTTCATTCCGCTGGTGCGCATGCTCATTGAGCCCATATTTTTCCAGCTTAGTCCGCCGTCACGGCTAAAATAAACATGATCCTTAGTTGCAGTGACAACCTGCTTAGGATTAAGAGGATTTATAGACAGGTCTTTTAACTGATGAACCTGCTGTCTAAAAGAAATATTTCCATTTTCGTAGTTTTTAATTGTTAAAAAAGGAAGACCGTTATTTCTGAGTTCAAAAGTTTCGAGGTCACTAGAAAAAAGGATTCCTTCGTTTGTTCTAAAATACCAGTTTTCACCGGGAGTTCCATCTTCATTAGGAACCTCAATTCTTACAATCTGCTCAACAGAACCTTCCGTCCAAAGTGGCAGCGCCGAGTGCCCGCCTTCATATTTGAACAAACCTTTTGCAGTTCCAATAAGAATTGTTCCAGTCTCTCCGACAGCTTCCTGTGCTGCAGCCTGATCAGGCAACTTGTACAAAGGTTTAATCGGCTTAGCAAACACCACATTAGAAGAAAATACTGTTAGTAATAAACAAAGAATAAAAACTGTCATATTCTGTTTATCGGCAATTTGGAATTAAAGGTTTAATATTACAAAGAATATCTTGCGCTCATCCCCATTGATTAAATATTAATTTTAGGCAATATTCAATTATGGAGGAAAAATGGAAACTTTTATAAAGTTCAAAAAAAGGATTTCAGAATTTGAAAATGATAACTTTTCTTTTAATACAAGTGAAATTTGTCAAAATCAAAGCCTAAGAAATAAAGTAAATGAAGATAAATCTTTTAAGCCATTTTATGGAGACACAATTGTTTTCGATTTAAGCACAAATATTAAACTTCAAATTGAAAAAATTGTTGATCAATTGTACTTAAATTGTGGATCATTATTTGCAGAACGATTAAAAACAAATACATTCCACATGACCTTACATGATTTAAACAATAATACTGATTTATCTATAATTTCATCAGACTGTTTTCTTTCTGAATTAAAATGCTTTGAAATTGCTAAATCAACCTCTATAAATACTGATAAAATTAATCTCAAATCCAATTTTATATTTAATATGGTCAATACAAGCCTGGTATTAGGACTTATTCCTGAGACAGAAGAAGATTTTAACAAATTAATAATGCTTTATGATAAGTTTGAAAGTGTCATAGTGCTACCATACCCTTTTACTCCTCATATAACACTAGGATATTTTTCATACGAAAATCATAAGGAAGAAGATATTAAAAAATTGTATGAATTATTAAAAAAGTTAAACAAAAGAACAATTCATTTTTCAATTAGTACAAATGATTTGTTCTATCAAAAATTCACAAACATGAATAATTACGAAAGTCTTTTCAAGTTTACTTCGTAAAAAAGAGCGGGGCTGTCCATAAAAACGGACAGCCCCAATTTGTAAGCGATATATTTTAGATAATATCTTTCAATGCATCAATTACATCTGGATCGTACAGATTTGCCTGCTGTTCGAGAATTTCAAGGGCAGTCTCCTTGTCTGTACCACCACGGAAAGACCGGCGGCTAGACAAAGCATTAAAACTGTCTGCAGCACGGATAATTCGTGCAATGTCAGGAATGTCCTTTCCCTTTAAGCCTTGTGGTCGACCTGAACCGTCAAAGTTTTCATGATGAAACTTTGCAGCATCTTCAAATACATTCCAGTAACGTCGAGGAACAAACATCAAGTGACTTTCTGCCTTATTAATATGTTCGTCAATCTGTGCTCTCTGTTCTGGAGTAAGGCTTTCTGCCTGCAATACTTCTTCTGGAATATCTAGGAATCCGACATCGTAGACCATACCTGCACAGAAGTAAACCATTGCATCGTGCTGACGAACTCCAAGTTTTGTCGCAATCTTGAAAACAAGTTCGCTGACATTCTTAGAATTATTCTTTCGGCCTGTTACCTGATCAATCTGAGCACCCAAGTCTTCACACTTAGCAGCAAGATTTCTGAGCTCTTCCTTTTCTTCTGGAGTGTCTTCTGGTTCTGGCAAAGCCGACTGACTCCATGTACCAGAACCTGCAAGCTTGAGACCGTCATCGCCATAAAGACCAGCAATACCACCAATCATAATCTGGTTTGTCTGGCTCTGATTTGCAGCAAGGAGTTTGAATGCTTCTACATACTGCTGCTGCTGCTGTCTGTTTGCCTTGGCAGCTGCACGAACAATTGCAACAATCAAGAGAATAACCAAAAGAACAACAACTACAACAACGAGAATAAGAATAAACAGCATTCTAAAGCTGTGCTGAGTCTGCTGATTGTTCTTTTCATTCTGTTCGATATAACGGTTTACATTTTCGTTAGATTTTTCCTGCTGCTCAATCATCTTTGTACCAAGCTCTTCGATTGCAGCCTTACTGCTTTCGTTAGCTTCTTCAATAGATGTTTTTAACGCATTCTGGAATTCAGACTGTTTTGCATCAGCCTTGTCCTTTTCTGCCTGAACAACCTTGGCTTCTATCTGCCGAACAAGTGTCGTAATTTCCTTGTTATTTATTGCCTTAAAATCCTGTTCGAGATTGGTTTTAATTTCGATAAAATCAGCTTCATTGTATTTTTTCTGGACCTTAAGAAGCTTTTGCTTATAAATCAAGCGTGCCTGTGCAACAGTATTTGCCGGGATAATTCCATCCTGTGAAACATTAATCTTCATTGCGGCATTAATACGCTTGTAGGCTAACTCGATATCACCATCTTCAAAAGCATCGTAAGCCTGATTCAGGTATCGTTCTGCAAGATTCACAGTTGCCTGTGCAAAACCACTCCAAGTAAGACAAATAAGACCAAATAAAACTGCTAAAATTTTTCTACTTCGCAACATTTTCAGCTCCAATAGCCAGCACAACACTAGCGCGATTTTCAATACCATTATCCATAACGAATATGGTTTCTCTCAGTCCAATATTGAAATTAACTGCAAGTTTTTCCATCTTTGCGATTGGAACAGCATAGTTCAAATCACCACCCAACGCAACGACCATGTCATCGTATACGGCTTTCAAACTTGACAGATAATAATCAACGCCCCCGCTTAATACACCCGGACCCAATTCAACATGATTAAAGCTTATACCAAATGAAGGAGTTAAGAAGCTGTCTCTAAGACAACTTTCGTTATCCTTCATATGCATATTCCATAAACCGACAAAACCCAGTCTGAACATAGCGTATCGTCCAAAATTGCCAAAACCGATTTTTGGCTGGACATATATATCAGGAAGCATTGTATTATCCTGACCGCTTAATGGCAACATGATAAAGTTTAATCCGGCATCAAAACCTACAGTGACTTTATCAAAAGTATAGTCATACTTAAAGTCACCACCAATACCATATCTAACAGAGCTATAGTTATTATGCTGAGGAACATTGATAAACATTAAGTCTGCAAGATTGAACTTAAAACTCCAGTTTGTTGCAGTATATTTTTCATCCTTAGATGCAACAAAAACCTCTTTTCCATCTGCTGTTGTAGAAGTATTAAACTGCTTAACAGCTTCTGTTTTGTGTTTCTGTTTTTCTGCAACATATTTTGCATAAGCTGCTGCATCTTTTTCTGCCTGAATGCGTTCCTGTTCCTTTTGCTTTTCAAGAGCATTTGCAATTGTTGAATAAAGCTCAACCGCATCCATATTATCAAGATTATTATCAATTACGATGAGGTTTGCCTGCATCGCAAACTGATATTCTTCATCGACAACAAGGCGACGGATTTTTTTCATTGTATAATTTTCAATCAAGTAATAATTTGCATCTTCTGCATTACTTTCAAGAACCTTATTCAATTCTTTGTCATTCTTATCAGCAAAAGCTGTATCAAGCTGACGATATATTACAATTACATACTGATCTACGGCATGCAACGGCATGATACCGAAGATAGCAGCAAGTATTAAGCTAACAAAAATTGCAAAATGCTTTTTATTTTTCATACACTACCTCCAATTCCGTAGATTAGAATACATTCAATCGGAAACCGATAGAATTCTGCCAAACCATATTCTGAATATCAATTGTACTTGATACGTCAGTAGGAATAAACCACAGAGAACCTTCATAATAGAACGAGAAGGTACTGAACATCTTCATATTATTGAAGTGCAAACGTGGGAACTCAACCTGAGTAATCAAAGCAGACAAAATCTGAGGACGACCTGAGTTAGTCTGGTTGAATCGGGTAAAGTTAGCACCAACGGCAAGTGTTGCACTCAAGGCTTCAAAGTCACGACCAAAGAGGAATGCGAACGGCAATTCACCGATGTTAGCAAGAATCTTAAGACCGATTACATTGTCACCACCATAGCGCATTTCTGTAAGCTCACGACCAAGGAAGGTATTAACCGCATCACGCTGTTCCGCAGTGAACTGACCCCACTGTACCTGAACCTTTACAGCATTATCAAAGAAGGTAAGTCCGGCACCGATATCAAACAATGTAGCACCCCAGAAGTTCCAGTCAAGATACAAACCTTGAATGAATGAAGGAACCTGATAGCTTGACTTGTCACCCTTACGGAGGCTGAGCTTAACACTCTTTAATCCGACATCATCGTTAGAAAGTCCAGAGAATACAAGTTCCTGGTTGTATCGGCCTCCTGCAACAGGGCTGATAAGTCTGATAGAAGGATTTGTATTATCAATCTGGATGATACATCGTTCGATTGCAGTTTCCTTGTTTTTCATTGTGGCACGAACAAGCATAAAGTGGAAACCTTCGGCAATATCCTGGTTTTCTACGCGGTACATCCACTTTTCAGCCTTAGAAACCGGAGTAAATGTCTTACCGTTATCAAAACTTACTTCTACCTTTTCTACTTTCTTAGAAGCAATGATTGCCTTATCTTCTTTTGTAGCACTCTTCATTCTTGAGCGCAAAAGCTCTTCTTCATCAAGAGAATATCCTGAATGTCCCTGAATAAACGGACGGTTAGTTGCAAAGTCACCGTATGCAAAGTTATCAATTGTAATCCATGGTCCAACAGGGTCATATTCGATTGACTGAGTACGAGACTTGATTACAGAACCGCCTTCTACACGGGCATCAACGCGATAAGTATGCATACCTGCACTGATGCTTTCTGGTCCCATCTTGAATGTAAAGTAGCCGGTCTGAGAAAGCTTTGTATCGCTGATGAACTTGCCGTCTACATACAGAGAAAGAGTTTCAATTGTAGTATCACAGCTTGCTTGACCATAAATATTGAATACACCGTGCTTTGTTTCGCCGTTCAAAGGATAAAGCAAATCTACAGTAGCAAGAGGCTTATTCTTGTTGAGAAGAATATTGCGGCTGAGATGTGTTGTATTTCCAGCTTTATCTTTTGCAGTAACTTCTACGTTGTAAGTACCATTACTCAAAGCAGACAAATCAAGAGTATTTGAAATAATTCTTTCAAGCTCAAAATTAACCTTGCGCATTTTACCAGGAACATCTTTTCCCTCAAGGCTTGTAATAGTACAGTACATTTCTGTAATACCAACATTATCAAATGCGTATCCACTAAAGAACAATGGTCCGTAAGTTGTTGAGTCATCTACCGGATAATCTAGAATCATTTCTGGCTTCTGGTTATCGATATTGATCAAGCTTGAATAAAGGCCGTTGATTCCATATTTATCAATTACCTTAATGAATACAACGTTTGTACCATCGGTAATTGCGCGGGTATCAAATGTATAAGACCATTCTGTTGTACCTGTTGCAAGGTTATAAGAGTTACCGTTATCGAGAGAAACAAGAACCTTATCGATTCCGTTCTTATCGCTTGCAGTACCGCTGATTGTTACAACTTCTTTACAAGCGTCATCGAGTGTAGGCTTTTCTACAGCACCCTTAGGCTCTTCTGTTGAAACTCTGAATCTTCGTTCAACAACTGGACCTCTTACACCGTTTACATCGATTGCGTAAACGCTCAATGTATGTTCATTATCAAGCAATGTAGAAAAGTCTACCGGAATAGCAAAACTTGTAGCCATTTCTGGAAGCTTTGTATATTCGCCCTTGTCGATTCGGTAGTAGATTTCTGCATCACCATCATCATCATACACTACACCTGAAATTGTAAAGTCACGGGTAATTACTTCATTATCTACAGGAAGATGAATCTCAGCAGTTGGAAGGTCAGATTTTGTATCGATAATGAACTTCCATGCATCGATAGTTGTAACATTTCCGGCTGCATCTGAGAACTCAAATGACATTGCATCGTCCATTGGATACTGTTTGGTTCCAACATGAACTACAACATATGGATTTCCAGAAACGCCATTTTCATCTTTGATTTCTGTTCTAACCTTTTCAGATTTCGTTGGAGGAGCAACATAGAAGGCCTTATCAAATGCGCCTGCATCTTCTACAGTAAAGGCAATCAAGTTGTCACCGTTTACGATAGATTCTTCTGTAGGAACAATAACAGTTACAGTTGGAGCAATTGTATCTTTTACAAATGAAGCATGTGCATATCCTGCGTTACCAGCAACGTCTGTTACACGAACTTCAAGACATACAAGTCCTTCTTCTACATTGCGCAAATCTTCTGTTCCGCTGAAAGTAATACCTGTCTTAGGACCAGAAATTGAAAGACTCTTCCAGGTATTACCGCCGTCTACAGTATATTCAGCACTCTTAATTCCGCTTGGGTCTGCTGCAGTACCAGTAATGCGTACCGAGTTTCTTGCCCAGCCGTGCAATTCAGGAGTTACAATCTTAACTTCTGGAGCACCAGA
>JAFNQK010000387.1 GCA_017386165.1 Treponema sp. | reverse complement strand
CGGGACGTTGGCTCGCTCTGCGACCTCAACGTCTAGAGATTAATTAGTATTTTACGGGCAATAGCGCAGCTGGTAGCGCGCGACGTTCGGGACGTTGAGGTCGCAGGTTCAAATCCTGTTTGCCCGATATTAAGGCTGTTTAGTAAGTTCCATTTTTATAGAATTTATTAAACAGCTTTTTTTTCGCCTGCTACGGAAATATATTATGAATGAAAACATTTACCTCATGATGAATAAACCAAAAGGCTATGTCTGCAAAACCGTCAGCGACTGGAACACGCCGGTATACACCCTTCTCCCTCCGGAATACCTGGCAATCACGGAACCATGCAAACTCCATACAATCGGAAGGCTTGATTTAGACACAGAAGGGCTTTTGCTTTTTACAAACGACGGAAAGCTTTCTCATAATCTTACAATTCCAACAAACCACATAGACAAAACCTATTATGTCGAACTTGAAAAAGGAGTCTCTGCCACAGACCAGCAAAACTTCATCGAAAAATGCAAAACCGGTTTTCTAATTCCTCCTGAAAAAAAAGGACCTGAGTTTTTTTGCAAGCCTTCTACCCTTGAATGGATTTCCCCTTCTTCCTGCAACCTCACAATCTCCGAGGGCAAGTTTCATCAGGTAAAAAGAATGCTTAACGCCCTTGGGAACACAGTAATTTACTTAAAAAGAATAAAAATGGGACCAGTTGAACTTGATAAAAATCTCAAGCCCAGCGAGTTCCGGCCACTGACCAAAATTGAACTAGACAGTCTGATTAATACGATATATAATGTTTCTATTAATAATAACAAGAGGCAATAATTATGAGTAAAAATGAAATTCCTTACAAAATTTACTTATCTGAAAATGAACTTCCAACTAGCTGGTATAATGTAAGAGCAGACATGAAAAATAAACCGGCACCTCTTTTGAATCCGGCTACACACGAACCATTAAAATTTGATGATCTTCGTCCAATCTTTTGTGATGAATTGATTAAACAGGAATTAAACGATACAGATGCATATATCCCGATTCCAAAAGAAATCCTTGAATTCTACAAGATGTACCGTCCAGCTCCACTTGTAAGAGCATATTGTCTCGAAAAGAAACTTGGTACACCTGCAAAGATTTACTATAAATTTGAAGGAAACAATACAAGCGGAAGCCATAAATTGAACTCTGCTATTGCCCAGGCATACTACGCTAAACAGCAGGGCCTCAAAGGCGTTACAACAGAAACTGGTGCAGGACAGTGGGGAACAGCTCTTTCTATGGCTTGTTCATACGTTGGTCTTGACTGTCAGGTTTACATGGTTAAATGTTCATATGAACAGAAACCTTTCCGCCGCGAAGTAATCCGAACTTACGGTGCACAAATTACTCCTTCTCCATCAGACACAACAGAAGTCGGTAGAAAAATCCTTCAGGAATTCCCTGGAACAACAGGCAGCCTTGGATGTGCTATTTCAGAAGCCGTAGAAGCTGCTACAAAACAGGAAGGCTACCGCTATGTTCTCGGAAGCGTTCTTAATCAGGTACTTTTGCACCAGACAGTTATCGGTCTTGAAACAATGACTGCTATGGATAAATACGGAATCAAACCGGATGTAATTATCGGATGTGCCGGTGGTGGTTCAAACCTTGGTGGTCTTATTTCTCCATTTATGGGACGCAAGCTTCGTGGCGAAGCAGATTATCAGTTTATCGCTGTAGAACCTGCAAGCTGCCCAAGCCTTACCCGCGGAAAATTTGTATACGACTTCTGCGATACTGGTCATGTTTGTCCACTTGCCAAGATGTACACCCTCGGTTCAGAATTTATTCCTTCTGCAAACCACGCAGGCGGCTTAAGATATCACGGAATGAGTGCAATTCTTTCTCAGCTCTATGATGACAAGCTCATGGAAGCTAGAAGCGTTGTTCAGACTGACGTATTCAAGGCTGCTCAGGAATTTGCAAGAGTAGAAGGAATTCTCCCTGCTCCAGAATCAAGCCATGCAATCAAGGTTGCAATCGACGAAGCACTTAAGTGCAAAGAAACTGGCGAAGAAAAGACAATTCTCTTTGGACTTACAGGAACCGGTTACTTCGATATGTATGCTTACAAAGCATATAATGACGGAACAATGGGCGATTATATTCCAACAGACGAAGATATCGCAAAGGGTCTTGCAGGAGTTCCTCGCTTCCCAGGAAATGAATTTTAATTCCAGCTTTTAAATTTGACAGTCGGTAATTGCCATGTTAAAATGTTTTAATTATCGATTTAATAATAAACAAGGAAGAAAAAGATAAAATGAAAAGAAGTGTTTACACAATCGGATCTTTAATTATTTTGCTTATTGCAGCATTTGTATTTGTTCTTGTACCTATTTTTGCCGGTGGTACAAAACAGAAGACTTTACCTCCATTTGGTAAGTTTGAAAACATTCAGATTAAATATGAACAGAATTCTGATTTTTCAAAATTTGTTGCTAATTATGCAGACAATTTCAAAAACAACGGTGCTGACATTAATCCACAGACACAGTACTACATCTACAACTATGCATTTAATGCAACTGTTTACCAGCTCACAGCAAAGAAAGCTGTAAAAGAAACAGGTTACATTGTTCCTGACACATTGGTTAACAGAGCTATGATGCCATACTTTACAGATGAAAAAGGAAACTATTCTTCAAAGATGTATCGTCTTGCAGATCCTCAGCAGGTTGCAGAAATGCGTGAATCTTTTGAAAAAGATTTCTACACACGCCGCTACAGCGATGATAACTTTGGTTCACAGACTGATTCTATCGGCGAAAAGGCTCTTTACGGCTTAAAGATTTCTGAAAACGAACTCAAGTTCGTTCAGGATATGAATAACAACCAGCGTTCATTCAATATGGTTTCATTCGATATGAACAAATATCCTGATACAGAAAAAGCTGCATACGGAAAAGCTAATTCAGAAAAGTTTGTTACTTACAATCTTTCTGTTATCACAGTTGCAGACAAGTCAAAGGCTGAATCTGTAGCAAAGAAGATTGCTTCAGAAGAAATCACTTTTGAAGATGCTGTAAAAGAATATTCTCAGAAGTCATATTCTTCTGATAGTGGTGTTATGACAAGCAAGTACAACTACCAGCTTGTAAAAATCATCGAAGACGAAAGCGCAATGAATGAAGTTGCTTCTCTTAAAAAAGATCAGGTTAGTTCACCTGTTAAGACTTCAATCGGATACTCGATTTTCAAGGCTAACGGAGACGCTGAAACACCTGACTTTACAAAGGAAGCAACATTAAAAACTGTATACAACTATCTTACTTCGTATGAATTCAGTCATATCGAAGATTACTATACAGAAACTGCAAAAGCATTTGCTTCAGTTGCAGCAAAGAAAGGCTTCAACGCAGCTTGCAATCAGTACAATGTTAAAAAACTTTCTGTACCAGCCTTCCCTCTTAACTACGGAAGCGTAACCATTGCTGACAAACTCGACACAAGTCTTGAAGGCCTTTCTGGTGCTAACACAAACGAAAACTTCTTGAAAACAGCCTTCTCTCTTAAAGAAGGTGAAATTTCAGAACCAATTACAATCAACAAGAACCTTGTTGTTCTTCAGCTTGATAAATCAAATGTTAAGCCAAAAGAAGCTGTTCCTGCAGAAGCAATTGCAGATGAACTTTTGAACATCAATCAGAACACTGCTCAGACAGCAATTCTTACAAGTCCAAAAGTTGAAAACAATGTTGCAGATGTATTCTACAACCATATCATGGCTAATAACTAGTTTATAGATGCACGATGAAAACAAGCCCTTTCTAGTTGAAACTAGGGAGGGCTTTTCTGTTCAATACAAGCAAAAGTTTCTCTATTCAAAATATTCCCCAAAAAAGAATATCCTAAACATTATAAATAACCTGCACATTTTACCGGATACACTGATTCTCTGTTTTTCACCGGTTTTAGATTATGGACTCCAGGAATTAAGTGAAAAGCTACCGTCAAACTGTCTCATGCTTGCCTGTGAAAAAGAGCCAGAGTTATTTGAATTATCTAAACAAAACCTTACACAATCAGATTGCTATAAAAACGGGCTTTTGCACATTATTAATATTGCAGAACTATCAGACCTCCCTCTAAATATTACAAAATACGGATTTTTTAAGAGAGCTATATCCATTGATTTTAGCGCAGGAGTTTCCTTTTATCCTGATTTTTATAATGAACTCTTTTGCAAAACCAGAGATGCCATCGCCCAATGGTGGAAAAACAGAATAACTCTTGTAAAATTTGGAAGAAAGTATTCTACTAATTTAATCAAAAATCTCCCACAGATCTCAAAATCTTATGAGCTCCCTAAAATCGATAATCCAATTCTCATAGTTGGAGCCGGAGAAAGTTCATTACAGATTTTAAAAGAAATTAAACATAAACAACTTGAATCAAAAATTACTATAATTTGTGTCGATGCAAGTCTACAAATGCTTAGTGACTTAAATATCAAATGCGATTTTGCCATCTGCGAAGAAGCCCAGTCCGTAATTGCCAGGGCATTTACTGGAACACAGGATATTTACGACACTTTATTATTAAGCGCAACCTCAACGCCGTCCGTTTCACACATTAAGAACAAAAAGTCAATTTTTTATACTTCAGTTTATACTGACGCAAATTTTCTCAATGATTTAATTGAAAATAAAATTTTAGAATCCCCTCTTCCGCCTCTGGGCTCTGTTGGATTAATTGCAGTAAAACTTGCCTGTATGATTCGTGAGGATGAAAATGTTCCTGTTTATGTTACCGGGCTAGATTTTTCCTTTTCACGAGGATTTACTCATGCCACAGGAAGTTTTCACGACCGCCAGAGACGAAGTAGTTCCACAAAAATTAATTCATTTACCGCTTTTAATGCCTGCTTTAATTATAACGCAAGTTCCTTTATCGATAAAAATGCACATCTAATGTATACAACTCAAAATCTATCGATGTACGCAGAATTGTTTAAATATGTTTTTTATAATTTCCCAAATCTATATTGTTTATCAAAAGAAGGCTATGACTTAAACTTACAAATGTCTTCTCTTGATGATATTAAATTTAACGAAAAAAAATCTGAAGCATCAGAATCAAAAACTGATAAATCTGAAAAAATTAAAAACTACATAAAGTTTCAAATCGAAGCTTTAACTACATTAAAAGAATTATTTACAGAGAAAACAGAAAGTTCAAAAGAAGAATTAAACCAAAAAATCTATGATTTATTAAATAAAATGGAATATCTGTATCTTCACTTTCCGGACGGATACAAAATTTCCCTTAATCAGGATTTCTTAAATCGAGTTCGTGTTGAAATAGATTATTTCTTAAACCTATTTCAACAGTCCCTCAACCGATTAAATTAATTATCTTCAGTTTCTTTTAATACCGCAAGGAATGCAGACTGAGACAATTCAACGTCTCCAAACATCTTCATTCGTTTCTTACCCTCTTTCTGCTTTTCAAGAAGCTTGCGTTTACGGGTAATATCACCACCGTAACATTTTGCAAGAACGTCTTTACGAACAGCACTTACAGTTTCGCGGGCAATAACCTGACCTCCGATAGCCCCCTGAATTGCAACCTTAAACTGCTGGCGGCTGATTTCATTCTTTAGGCGTTCGCAGACTTTGCGGGCACGTTCTGCAGCATTTTCCTTAAAACAAAGGAACGAAAGTGCATCTACAGGTTTTGAATTAAGAAGCACGTCAACTTTTACGAGATTTGTCGGACGATATCCAATAACTTCGTAATCAAAAGATGCATATCCACGGCTGTAGCTTTTTAGCTTGTCGTAAAAGTCAAACAACACTTCTGCAAGAGGCATTTCGTATGTGAGTTCAACACGTTTTTCGTCGAGGTAGCTCATATTTGTCTGTTCACCACGCTTCATCTTGCACAATTCCGTCAAAGAACCAAGATATGTTGCAGGAGTAATAATCGATGCCTTGATATATGGTTCCTGGGCACTCTGAATTCGCCCCTGAGGGTATTCGCTTGGATTATCGACAGAAAGTTCAGAGCCATCTGTCAGAGTACACAAATATCTAACAGAAGGGGCTGTAAAAATAATAGCCTGATCATAGTCGCGTTCAAGTCGTTCCTGAATGATTTCAAGGTGTAAAAGTCCCAAGAATCCGCATCTAAAACCATTACCCAAGGCAAGAGAATTATCTTTTTCGTAGACAAGACTTGCATCATTTAATTTAAGCTTTTCGATGCTGGATTTTAATTCTTCATAATCGTTTGAATCCATTGGATAAATCGAAGAATATACAACAGGTTTTACTTCTTTGAATCCGGCAAGAGGTGCATCAGCAGGATTACTTGCAAGAGTAACTGTATCACCAACGCTAACGTCACTAACGGTTTTGATTCCGGCAATAATATAACCTACATCTCCGGCTTCAAGGTAGCCAGTTGCTTCATAATCAATTTTAAAAACACCAATCTGTTCTACTTTGTAATCAAGACCGTTACTCATCATGCGGATTGTATCACCGGTTTTTATGCGGCCGTTCTTTACTCGTACATGAACTACAACACCACGATAAGGGTCATAGTGACAGTCAAAAATCAAAGCCTGAGCAGGTGCATTTACATCGCCTTCTGGAGCAGGAAAATAATTTACAATTGCTTCCAAAAGTTCATCGACACCTTCTCCAGTTTTTGCACTTACAAGCTGTGTGGTTGTATCATCAAGCCCAAGTTCCTTATCAATCTGCTCTCGGACACTTGGAATATCAGCAGAAGGAAGATCGATTTTATTGATTACAGGGACAATCTCAAGATCCTGTTCAAGAGCCATATACATGTTTGAAACAGTCTGGCTTTCGACGCCCTGGGATGCATCAATCAAGAGCAAAGCCCCTTCACAAGAAGCAATAGCGCGGCTAACTTCGTAAGAAAAGTCAACGTGACCTGGTGTATCTACAAAGTTTAATTCATAGTCATTGCCGTCTTTTGCATGATAAGGAATCGTAACAGCCTGACTTTTGATGGTAATTCCGCGTTCGCGTTCAATATCCATATTATCCAGAATCTGATTCATCATCTTGCGGTCTTCAATGATTTTAGATTTCTGAATTAAACGGTCAGAAAGAGTTGACTTACCGTGGTCAATATGAGCAACAATACAGAAGTTGCGCTTAAATTTCATTTCCATATGTAATCCTTGTCTAAAAGTAATAAGGACTGTCTAATGCAGAACTCATACCAATAGAAATATCAATATATCCTTTTTTTCGTTTTTTTGTACTTAATTGAATTGAAATCGTAGTTTTTTCTTCATCAAACTGCACATCATAAATAGTAACAGGATCTGTCACAGAAAAACCAGATTCATCAGCAATTCCACCATTAATCAAACGGGAAATCACAAAGCGTTTAGAAGATAAAGTTGAAGCCGGTGTCAGTTCCATTCCAAAAACAGGCACAAGAGAACCTGTAATCAAATCGTGTTTATAAACTTCATATCCCGGGGTATCAGGGCGTTCATCAAGATAGATAAAAGAATTACGAGATTCCCCGTCTCTAAGATATGTACATTTTAAGATAGAATCTTTTGAGTAATTTCTTAAAATATTATGAAAATCTTCTATCGAGCAAACTCTGTAGTCATTTAAGAAGGTTATAATATCACCAACCTGAATACCAGAACGGTTTAAGACTCCCCCTGGCATTACATACTGAACCTCGAGGCCAATATCCTTGTATTTATCCTTTTTTGTATGTCCATAGGCACCTGTCCAGGTGTGACATCTTTTTCCGCCATGATATAAAAATGGTAAATCCTGTCTGAGATACTCAACGGGAATGGCAAAGTTTAATCCCTGATACTGCATGATTCCTGCAAAAACGATTGCCTGAACTTTTCTGTCAGAATCGATTAAAGGTCCACCAGAGTTTCCGGAATTGACCGCTGCATCAATCTGAAAAACATCGCCCATAGAAAAAAGCTTTCGAGATACAGAAGAGACAATTCCGCTGGTGACAGTTCCATGGAGTCCTAAAGGAGTTCCGATAGCACTTACCTTATCTCCTACTGATAAAGAAGAACTGGAACCCAGTTCAAGAATAAAAGGAGGATCGATTTCAGATTTTAAGAGTGCAAGATCAAGAACTGAATCATAACCGATAACTTTAGCAGGAATGCGTATGTCCGCATCCTTTGCAAGTTTTATGTAAAGTCGAGAATAACCTTCATATTTTGGATCAACCAGATCACTGATTACATGATGATTGGTAACGATATAGCCGTTCTTATCGATAAAAAATCCAGAACCAAGAACTCGGTCTGCATAACCGATTCCATTTTTGATAGAAATACCTTTATCAACCCAGATTGTAACAGTAGCATCAATGCAGTCATTTAGAGATTGAGGAAGTTTTTCTTTTTGAGCCCTAAAGCCCGGAATCTCAAAACTGGAAAGTGCAATCAAATCTTTTTCTGGGATTCCTACATTTTTAATATATTCAGAATCAACGGTTTTAAGAGAATAAAAATCTTCTAATGCATTAAAATAATCTTTTTCTTCAAGTTCTTTCTGTATTTTTTTTACAAGAACATCCTTGGCATTTTTTAATGTATCAGAATTTCCTATTAAAGTTGCTCTCCACAAAGCCTCGACAGGGCTGGATTCCAAAATTTCATTAATTCTTTTTATTTCAGATTCTTTTACGTCATTTAAAGTGTAATCAATGGGATTATAATCAACCCCGCTCTGTTTGAGAGTATTACAGCTTGAGAAAAATACCGAAAGAATAATTAATCCAGAAAGCAAATATTTATTCATTTGACTCCGAAGCAGCTAAAACCTGACTATATAGAGTATTTCCAATTTTTACAGTAAGAATTCTTTTTTCTTGGTTCTGGAGAATAACAGTTACCCCCTGCTCCGTTCTAGAATCAAAATTGTTTGTAACAAATAATTCATCCTCTGCGGAACCGTTGTTTCCTACCCAGTAAAAATTACGCTGTGCCCCCTGCGTTACGGGATACATTTCATTTTCAGATTCAACTTTTACAGGAATCTGATTGTTTAATGTAATTTTAACAAGGGTATTATCTGGGGTTTTGTAGAACTGAACATCTTCAACAAGAATATCAGAGTCTTTTGGATAACGAGTGTAACGGACATTCCAGTTTCCGTCGGCATCGTAATCCCAGCTGGTAATTTTACCGTTATCAGCAAGGTATTCCTCTGTAAAATCTGGAATTGTATCTCCATTTTGGTCGATTTGAATCATTTTAAGGTAGATACCGCTTTCTGACATTGGAAGACCGAACAAATTGGTCATAACCTGTTCCTGATCAGAATTGCTTACATGAAGATTGTTTTCACGGTCAAAACCATAAAATTCCTGAGTTTCAAAGATTCCGTCTTCATCATTATCAACTGCTCTCAAAACAGGAAATCCGTTTTCAAAAACAGCATGAGCATACACAGTATTAAAACAAGTATAATCTGCAGTCTCTGGATTACCGTTTACAACATTGACGGTTATATAAGAATTAGGCTTTTCCTTGCTTGGCATCTTGTAGTAAGAGCATGAAGTCAAAAGTTTATCTTCGTCAAAAACAGGAACTTGAGCTTTTGCAACAGGTACAAAAAAGTCGATTTTGAATAAATCGCTGGTAACCGAATTTGCAGCAATTTCAAAAGGTGTCCATTCAAAGGATTCATCTGCAAGGTAGAAGGTTGTTTCATCCCCTTCTGTATTTTTATAAAGCACCTGTGTAATGTAAGGATATGTACCGTATAAAAGATTAATGTTGCCCTGTGTAAGATTTAAGGATTCTGGCACACCAAAATCACAGACAGCTTCCCATTCAACAATTCCATCGTTGTTGTTATCAAATGTAAAACTCTGAGGGCGACCGCGGGAATACTTTATTGTCAAATTAGGTTCGCAATCGGAATCTGTATCTACGGTTAAAGTTCCTTCGTAGGCATTTAAGTGCTCTTTAACAGATTCAATTGTAACATCGGCATTAATATATGGAATAATATCTTCGAGCATTTCTAACGAAGTAGTTTTATCAGCAAACTTTGTAAAATAATCCCAAGCTTCCTGCTGAGAAATAAGCTTTGCAGACAAAGCGGTCTTTGCATAAAGAGGATGAGCCATTCCGTGGGCAGTAAATGCCTGAAGCATTCGCTTTTGTTTTTCACCACTTGCAAAGAATGTAGAATAGATTTCTAATTCTGCATCAGGATTGTCATATTCTGGCATTTTTGCAATAAAAGAATCAGCAATTTTCTGAACAAGAATCTG
>JAFNQK010000386.1 GCA_017386165.1 Treponema sp. | reverse complement strand
CATTTACAAAACGGTTCAGATAAATCTGCCGGCTCCAGTAGGCCCAGTTTTCTTCAAGACTTTCAAAAGCCGTAAAGCCACCGGAATACATGTCGTGAAAGCCGTACTTCTTTTCAAAGTCAGCAAAATATTTTTGAAAGCGAGCCCCACTGTAAGTAAAACCCGCCGATGTTGAAAGCCCGGCTCCCGCACCGATGAGGATTGAATCTGTCTTTTGTAAGATTGATTTGATATTTTCCATACAATTTCCTCCATTTTAACTTGAGCGTTAGGGATTGGAGGGGCGCGAAGCGTTGCGAAACGAAGTGGAGCAATGCAGCGACAGCGGAACCCCGCAAAGTGAACTGAACCCTCTTTTTTGGACAGTTTTTATGCTACCATATTTGTCAATCGGACTTCAATTGGAGTCCGATATTTTAAGACACTTGAATCTCTTTCATAATTGAAATAATGAATATAAGATTCAAGTTGTTGCAAAAATGATTCAATTGAATTGAAGTGTTTCAAATAAAACCATTCTGTTTTTAATGTTCCCCAGAAATTTTCAATAACCGCATTATCAAGGCAATTCCCTTTTCTAGACATACTTTGAATTGCATGTTTCTTTTTTAGAAAATGCTTATATGAAACATGCCTGTATTGCCAGCCTTGATCGGATTGAATTATTACATTCTTAGGATTTCCAGTTTTTTTATATGCAAGCTTTATCATTTTCATAATAAGTTTCATATTTGGTGAAAAACTGACAGTATGAGCTATTATCTCCTTACTATGCATATCCATGATGCCTGACAGATATATTTTCCTACCACAAACCTTAAACTCAGTTACATCTGTTGTCCATTTTTGGTTAATGGATGTTGTAGAAAAGTCCCTATGCAGAATATTCTCAACTGCTGTTCCTGAAGCAACTCCGCAATAAGAATTATATTTCTTTGGCCTGACAATACTTTTTATTCCAAGTTGCTGCATCAATCGTAATACTGTCTTATGATTAATGTTATAACCGAGCTTGTGCAGATCTGATGTTATCCACCTGTAGCCCTTTCGCTTGTTGCTTTTATTATAAATTTCGAGAATTATCTGCTTGATTTCGATGTATTTATCTTTCTTGGGTTTTATGTTCTCGTAGAATGTTGAACGCTTTACACCAAAGTATTTCAGCAATCTTTCTAATTTATATAATGACCTTAATTCTTTGATTGCTTCTGCTCTTTCTCTTTGCGTGCTTGAACTAAGGTCGCCAATTTTTTTAGACAGGCGTTCTCCATTTCTGAATACTCAAGTCTTTCTAGCAATTCTATCACAGCAGGATTGTCTTTATATTGTTTTTTTAAAGACTTGATTTCTTCTGGTTCAATTGCTTTTGCCGGATTAAATTTTTCCATGTATGATGATTTTAACATCCATTTTGATAAAGTTGAATGGGAAATTTTATATTTAGCCAAGATTGTTCTTTTGGAAATCCCATTGTTTATTTCAGAAAGTATTTTTTCTTTTTGTTCTTCAGAATACGGAGGATTGGTTGTCTGTAAAATTAGTCCTTTTTCCCCATGAATTAAATAACGCTTCCGCCATCGTTCAACAACACTTTTTGCTACTCCAAAATGATCAGATAACATTTTGATTGAATAATTTTCTTCTTTCCAAAGTCTTATTAGTTCTAATTTTTCTTCATAAGACAAAACTTTGCTCATATTTCTAACCTCCAAAAGTGTCCAACTTTTGGGGTTCAGTTCAAAAGCCCGACCGCGAAGCGGGACCTCCCAGAATAATATGATATTTGCCACATGGATGTGGTGTAAGAGCAGTTAGAATCAAAATTACAGGATGTAATTTTGATT
>JAFNQK010000042.1 GCA_017386165.1 Treponema sp. | reverse complement strand
GAAGTTCCACTTATCGCTAACCTTATCGACCGCAAACGTTTGTATGAAATGAACCGCGTTATTTCTGATACTGCAGAATACGGTTGTTACTTGTTTGCTAATGTAGCTGCTCCTATGATGGAAAAAGACCTTATGCCAAAGGTAACTACAGAAGTTATTGGTAAAGGTTTGAACGTTAAGGATAACAGCGTAAGCAATGCAGAACTCGTAGCAGTAAACGCAGAAATCCGCGAACATCCAATCGAAGTAGTTGGTCGTAAGTTGAGAGCATATATGACGGCTATGAAGCCATTAATCTAAGGTAGATTAGTAGTCACTTGCAAGTTTTGCGAGCGCAAAACTTGAGAGCACGGATGAATGAGTTATCGGATGAAGATTGCATAAACACCGTGCTCGTGACTGCAATGAAACCATTAATTTAATTTTGCATTACCAATGGTAGTTAGAACTCCGCGAGGTATTTTTTTGTACTTTGCGGAGTTTTTTATTTTGTCTTATCTTTTTTCCCGTTGTTTAAACTTTATATATAAGGTATGATTAAATTCAATGGAGAAAAAAATGGCTTTGACTACTGATATTAAATCGCTGTTGCCACATCGAGAACCATTTTTGTTTGTGGATGCGATAATTAGTGCAGATGATAAAGGTTGTGTTTGTGAACACACTTTTACTGAAAATGAATTCTTTTTTAAGGGACATTTCCCGGAATATCCTGTTGTGCCTGGTGTAATTCTTTGTGAAACAATGGCTCAGGCTGGTGGGGCTGCTTTGCGTTATAGCGGAGTTGTTCCGGCTGATGGGTTGTTCTTCTTTGCTACTTTGGACAAGGTAAAGTTCCGAAATCAGGTTCGTCCTGGTGATAAAGTTCGAATGGAAATCACATACCTCCGCACAAGTCCAAAAATGATTAAGCAGGCCGGCAAAGCCTATGTAGGCGACACCCTCTGCGCCGAAGCTGAATGGATGTGTCTCGTTGGTTCCGCTCAGTAGAGCGGACCAACGTGTAAGATAATTTCCTATCACACAGCACGCGAAGCGGGCTATGTGCTTAGTAGGCGCAGCGAACTAAGTGAGCGAGCCTACGGAGTTTAATAACTTCCATACACAAAGCGGAGTGCAGCGACGCATGTGTCTCGTTGGTTCCGCTCAGTAACCTAAAAAACACCTGTGGTCATTTCGACTAGTACTTCGACAAGCTCAGTAACCGTACTTCGACAAGCTCAGTAACCGTACTTCGACAAGCTCAGTAACCGCTCAATGACCGCAGGTGTTTTTTTATACCCTAAGACTGAAGCAGATTTATCACCATCGGGAGTTCTTCCAGGCTGGAGATTTTGATTGTCTTTCCAGGATGTGGCGGAGTACCTTTAAATACTGCAGGGCTTTCGGGATTTAACGGATTTCCGGTTTTGTTGCCCAAAAGAATTGCGGTTCCACCGATGGCGGCGTAACCGTCGGTGTATTTTTGCAGGTCATCAATAAAAATCGTGTTTTCAATTGTTCCGCCACACAAATCAAGTGCCTTCTGATATGCGGTGTAATAAGGTTTTCCTAAAAAATCGCATGAGCGGATATCGCAAATCGTTTCAAAAAGATCCTGAACATTTAATTTTTTTAAGACTCGTTCTGCGTGTTCTTTTGGAGCGTTGGTCAAAATTATCTTTGGAATCTTTATTCCCATTAAAAAAGAACGCAACTCGGGATTAAAATCGACTTCGTCTGCCTCGTTTTCCGGGTGCACATGGGCAAAAAATCCTTCTACATCTGTAAAGCCACTGCTTCTAAGCCATTCGAGGGTTGTCGAGTGATTGCGGATATTTTCTTTTCGGATTTGAATTGCTTCTTCGCGATTGCAGTTAAAATGCTTCATAATGCAGTCTTGCATTCGCTTTGTGATTCCTTCATCCATAGCGCCACTGGCAGGATAAAGAGTGTTGTCCAGGTCAAAAATTATGTGTTCAATCTGCATGAAGCAATTGTGGCGAATGATTTATTCTTTTTCAAGATGTTTTCGGTATTGATCCGGCGTTGTGTTAAATTTGCGCTTAAACAAAAGAATGAAATACGAAATCGATTCAAAGCCGTTTGCCTGAGCGATTTGGGTTACAGAATTGCCAGTGTTGATTAAATCCAGGGCGGCCTGTTCCAGGCGGTAGTCGTTGAGATATTGAATAAAGGAGCGGCCTGTTTCCTGGTGGAATACTTTCATAAACCGGCTTGCGGACAGATTAAATTCCGAGGCAATCTGGTCGATGGTAATTTGTTCTGCAAAATGTTCCTTTATATATAGAAGAATCTTTTTAAGCCTGTCAGATTTTGAAGTTTTGCGGCTGGTATATTTTGAACTTTTTGAAACAATGCTGTTGTCCAGGTGGTAAAGAATTTCAAAAAGCCGTGCCTTAATCAAAAGAGCAACCTTTTCAAAATCCTTTTCCCAAAAGCCTGCAAGTTCTTTCACTAGTGGAAAAATCAGGGAGTTCAATTGAGTATCAGCTTTTATCAGGTAGTTATCCAGTTCTGAGTTTTGCTCGTATCTGGAAAAGAATTTTTTTGCACATAACGAATCCGGATTTTCTTCCAGCAGCGAAAGGTCAAACATTATATTGTAGTAGGAACAGTGTTCGTTCTGATTTTGTTCAATGGAATGGATTTTCTGTGGCGGAATAATGAGGATGTCTCCCTGTTTGCAGAGATATTTTGTTCCCTGTACATTGAACACGCCCTGCCCAAATGAAATAAAAATAATTTCAAATTCTTCGTGCCAGTGAAGGGGATAGCCCTTGAGCCATTCCGGCATGCGACCGTGATATACAACAAAAGGGAAATTCGTTCGTCCGTGGATAGTATTTTCGTGTAAAGAGGCTTTGGATTCGCGCATGGGTTAATTATATAACTTATTTAACCGAAAAGAGAAGAAGATTTTTGTGAAAAAAGGTGAAGAGTTCATTTTTGTCAGAAACATCAAAGGCTTTGCAAATAGAAGATATTTCCTTTTTGATTACCGATTCACTGATATTTATTTATTCTGATATTGGTTTGATGAATGAAGAATTAGGTTTGTATCCTTTTCTTTCTGCAAAAGAAAATTTAGAGTTGATAACGCTCAGACATAATTGTAATTATACATCAAGTGAATTAGAAACTTTTATAAGCAATTATAAACTTGATAACACAATGAATGTATCCAAGTTTTCTACAGGGATGAAAAAGAAACTGTCATTTTTAGGTACATTGTTGCATAAACCCAGGTTGTTTTTATTAGATGAACCGTTTTCTGGAGTAGATTCGATCGCTCAAAAGTTTTTAATCGATCAAATAAAAGAAACTTCAACTGATGAAAATGCATTTGTAATTGTAAATCATGATTTGGCATCAACAATGAAGTTTTGTAATAATTTTCTCATAATAAGAGATGGTGAAATTGTTTTTTATTCTGACAAACCTGATGATATAAACAATTTGGAAAAAATATATCAAGAGTATTCTAAATAGATAGCCTATAGTAAGTATATGCTTATTCCCATTCAGTATAATACTTTGTTATAATGAGACATATTATATAAAAGAGGACATCATGGCACTTTTGGAATTAAAAGAAGTTAAAAAGGATTATCCTTTGGGAAATCAGACAGTTCACGCGGTAAAGGGCGTTTCGTTTAATATAGAAGAAGGGGAGTTTGCGGCGATTTCGGGGCCTTCTGGGTCGGGCAAGTCTACTATTTTGAATATGGTTGGGCTTATCGATTTTCCGACAAGCGGTAGCGTTGTTCTCGATGGCAAAGAAGTTTACCAGAATTATCCAATTGTTATGAACAAGGCCTTGGATGCGCATTTGACTTCTCTGCGACATTCAAAAATCGGTTTTATTTTTCAGACCTTCAATCTTATTCCCACACTTAATGTTTATGAAAATATTGAATTTCCGCTCTTGTTGAGCTCAAAGAATTCTGATTTTTCTTGTGCAGTTGATTCCTTTACAAAAGAACAGAAAGAAGAATGGATTAACTTTCTCCTGGAAAAAGTTGGCTTAACAGAATGGAAAACTCATAAGCCAAACGAGCTTTCTGGTGGACAGCGTCAGCGTGTTGCAATTGCTCGCGCACTTGTTACAAAAGCGCCTTTGATTCTTGCCGATGAACCTACTGCCAACCTGGACTCCCAGAACAGTGCACAGATTCTTTCTCTTATGAAGGATTTAAACAAGGAACTTAAGACCACTTTTGTTTTTTCTACTCACGACAAGCGAATTGTAGAAATGTGCGACCATGTAATTCACATTTTCGACGGACTTGTAAAATCAGATGAACATAAGGCTGGTTGTTCTGAATATTCTGTGGAGGCGTAGATGTACACAATTTTTAAGCTTGCCCTCCGCAATTTATTTGAACACAAATCTAAATCCATAATTATTGCACTTCTTTTGGTATTTGGAATTGCAATCGTTGTTATGGGAAATTCCTTTCTTGAATCAGTAAACCGCGGTCTTGAAAAAGACTTTAGGGAAAATTATACCGGCGATGTGGTAATTTCCGTGATTCCGGGAAAGGGAGAAGAAATCGATATCTTTGGCCTCAGCACTAGTGATATCTCAAATCCCTTTGTAACAACTCCCGCTCTCCCGGAATTGGACAGTCTTATGGAGATTGTTAATTCTGAACCAGAAGTAAAAGCCTCAACTAAACAGATCAGCTCCAAGGTAATGATTTCTAAAGGCCTCGAAATGGACTATACCTGGCTTACCGACAATGACGATCTTGGATTTGACGATTTACCAATCAGTATGCTTTTTTCCGGAGAATATCCTTCTTATTTTAATATGTTTGACGGCCTTAAAATAATAGAAGGTTCTTATCCGGAACCAAATACAAATCAGGTTTTAATTGATACCCGCGTAAAAAAATCATACGAAAAACTTTTTAAGCAGGAATTAAATGTGGGTGACAAAATCGCAATTTCCAGTGCGGGGCCAGTAGGAATAATCCGTGAAGCAGAAATTAGTGGTATTTTTAATCCGTCGGATGAAAATTCTGCAATGTTCCAGATTATTTACAGCAATCCTGATCTGGCTCGTGTCTTTGCATCTCTGACTTATGCTGATTCTTTTGCAGAAGAGCTTCCGGACTCTGTAGACCTTTCCCTTGCAGCTATGGACGAAGAGGATATGTTTGACGACATGTTTGATTCTGCAAGCGACATTTTGAGTTCAGGCAATCAGGATTACAATTCAATCCTTGGAAGTACAGAACTCCGCGACCAGCTCAATAAAACTGATGACGGTGCATGGAATTTTATCGTAATAAAACTCAAGAATCCGGCTAAAGCAGATAAGATAGTTTCTTCTTTTAATAAGCAGTTTAAGGAAAAAGGCTGGAATGTTCAGGCAATGAACTGGAATGATGCGGCTCACTCTTATACCGGTACTGTCGGCGGAATTACAATCATCTTTAATCTTTTGATTTTTATTCTCGGAGTTGTAGTTTTCATCATCATTATGAACACAATGACCGTCAGCGTTCTTGAACGAACCGGCGAAATCGGAACAATGCGGGCCATCGGTGCTGAAAAAGCTTTTATTAAAAAACTCTTTTTCACTGAGTCCTTTATTTTGACTCTTGCATCTACAATCGTTGGAATAATTCTTGCGCTGATTTTGATGCTGATTTTCAATTCTCTGGACATCACGGTTCAAAATTCTATTGCCAAGATGATTCTGGGCGGCGGAAGAATTCATTTTTCTCCGACTTTTATGATTATTCTTATGACTCTGGTTGTTTCTTTGCTTTGTGCCTTTGCAAGCAACCTTTATCCGGTCAATTCAGCATTACGCGTAAGTCCTCTCAAGGCACTTTCTAAGGAATAGGGGGAGAAAATGAAGCAGAACTTAAAACTTGCACTAAAAAATCTTACACGACAAAAAAGAAGAAGTGCTGTTCTCGCCCTGGCGATTGCATTCGGATTTTTTGTAGTTACAATCATCGATGGTCTTGTTACTGGTATGGTTGGAAACCTGGAAGAATCCATTACTCAGATTTCTGGCGGAACCGTTATGATTGCGGGATATGAAAAGATTCCTCCAAAGTCAGAGGACGAAAGAAGTACCCTTATCAACATCGTTCGTGACAAAGAATACATCAATAATATAGTAGAAAAATGCAATGTTGATTACAGATATTGTTCAAAATATACACTTTCTATGGGGCAGGTTATTTTTAACGGGCAAAAGGCATTGTGCCAGCTTTACGGACGAGACTTTGAAGAAGCTGATTTTCTAAAATCCTTTAGAGTTGTATCTGGTTCTCTGGATAATCTGTCAGAAAATTCTTTGATTATTTCTGAAAAGCAGGCTGAGAATATGAATCTTGCCGTAGGTGACGAGGTAATTTATTCTACCCTTACAATTTACGGTCAGAAAAACGTATGGGATTTTACTATCGGCGCTATTGTAAAGACCAACAGCTTTGTTTCGGCAGCCCAGATTTATGCTCCTATTGAAACTGTGAACAAGATTGTGGATATTCCTCAGGGCGGCTACACAACTTATACGATTTTCTTAAAGAACAAAAAATTGCAGAACAAAGTTGCAAACATGATTGAAAATTCCATTCGCGAGGATGGAGTACCGGTTTCAAGCCGTGCCGAAGCATATAAAACAAATCCTAAAAATCCTTACCGTGGAATCGACAAACAGTTCTCTAAGGAAGAGGTTCAGTGGGAAGGAACAAAATACGGTGTTGAGACTTTGGGGGATGCAATTCCGGCCATTGTTATTGCCATGAATGTAGTTCATACCGTAAGTACAACGATTCTTCTTGTAATTCTTTTGATTGTAATGGTTGGCGTTTCAAATACCTACAAGATGGTTTTGTACGAGCGTATCCGCGAAATCGGAACCATGAAAGCTCTGGGAATGACCGGAAAGGATGTTAAAAAGGTATTCACTTTAGAGGCTGTTTCTCTCTGTATCATCGGGGCCTGTGCGGGGCTCATCCTTGCGATTTTTGCATTGTTCATTCTGCATCTGGTACCGATTTCTTCAGAAAATATGGCGATTTTCTTGAGTAAAGGTCATTTTTCTTTTGTTGTGCCGTTGAGTTCAATTATAGAACAGTATATTCTATTGATAGTTCTTACTACATTTGCCGTTCGTTCCAGTGCTAAAAAAGCCAGCATGCTCAGCCCTGCCGAAGCATTACGTACGACAAAATAATTTTAATCAGGATTTACGAGATGAAAAAAACAAAAATCTTTATTGCTGCATTTTTACTTTTTGGATGTGCCTGTTTTGCGCAGGTTTCTAAACAGGACGAAAAAAAAGCTTTTGATATCTTAAAGGAAAGTTCAAGACTGCTGGCTTATCACGGGGATTATTCTGCTACCATCAGTCTTGTAATCGAAAAGCCTAACAAGCCAAAGGAAAATCTGCAGTATAAAATTTTTGAGCGCACAGAAAAAAAGATTATGACAATCGTTCAGCTTTTCCCCGAAGCAGATAAGGGTGTGGGATATTTGAGACAGGACGATAACATCTGGTCTTATGATCCAATCAGCCGCAAGTTCAGTCATACTTCTATAAAAGAAGCTCTCGGAGATTCTGATGTAAAGCTCGATGATGTAAATCAGTCCGAAAAAGACTGGGAAAAAGACTATTCTATCGAAAGTTTTTCCCAGGGAACTCTGGGAAAGCTTCCTGTTGATATTATTACTGTTCGGGCTAAGACAACTTCTCCGACATATCCAAAGGTAACTTATTACTTGAGACAGGATGTTGCCCTTGTACTAAAGGAAGAAGATTATTCTGGTTCTGACCGCCTGATGAGAACAGTTTTGATGCCTCGTTATTCAAAGATTCCGTCTGGTTATGTTCCTACTCAGATTTTGATGCGCGACGAATTGAACAAGGGTGAAAATACTCAGCAGGTAATTTCAGAACTGTCTTTTGATAAGCTTCCGGACACAATTTTTACAAAGGCTTATCTGGAAGGACTTAATTAGATTTATAAAAAAGGGATCATATATGAAAAAAATAAGAGCCGTTGTCGCTTTGATTGCTGCGTGTGTTGCTTGTTCTGCTTTTGCACAGGAAGAATTTTCTGAAGACGATATTTTTATGGATATCGGAATCGATGATGCGACAGTGTCATCTACACCGGACGCTTCTTCTGAAAACGAGCCTGAAAAGCCTTTTTCTAAAAACAAACTTTCACAGGGCGTTGTTTTTGATAATGGCAGTATTAAAATCGGTGGCAAGTTTGATCTTGGTTTTTCTACTTTGACTGCTTTATATGATCCAGACAGTACTGATTTTGGCGAAAATATTAAAAATACAACCTTTAGCCCTGATGTAGGTGCATGGCTTTATGTAGATGCGAGACCTACTCAGACGCTTAGAATGTATACTAAGTTTGGGGTGGCGTATCCGTTTACAAACAGCGCAACTTCCAGCCTGGACTGGTCGAATGTAACGGGCATTACAACTTTTAATCAGCTCGGCGTTAATACAGTTCTTTCTTCCTGGTTCACCCTGAAAGAACTTTTTTCTGATTTTAATATAAAAGAACGTGCTTTCTTTAGATTTGGGCTTCATACTGTAACCTGGGGTGCCGGCTATTTCTTTAGTCCGGTTTCCGACATTATCAATACTTCAAGCATCAATCCTGAAAAGACCGACGATCAGGTAAACGGTTCCCTAAACTTAAGAACTCAGATTACTTTCCCGGGAACACAGAATTGTCTCTGGCTCTATGTAATTCCTTCGACAGATTTTGTTAATAAGAATACCGTTGATTCTTATGCCCGTGATACAGCCTTTGCGGCAAAGGGCGATTTTACAATCAAGAACTGGGAAATCGGTCTTGGGGGATATTTCAGATATCAGAATGCGCCAAAGGCAATGCTCACTGCAACTGGTTCCATTTTTAAAGGCAAGGTCACCATCTTTAGTGAATTTGTTTATCAGTACGGTTCTGCCAGTGAGTGGCTAAATGCCAAGGACGCCTGGAACGATAAGACCAGCCTGTTTATGGCAACTGCCGGATTCAGCAAATACTGGAAAACCCAGAACATAATGCTTGCTTCTCAGTATTATTTTAACAGCAACGATAAAGAAGAGTTGACCGGTTTGACCAGTTATGGCGAAATCGCTCGATGGTATCAGGCATATTTTACAAATGGACACAACGTTGCCCTCTACGCAAATTTTGGAAGACTCTTTGGAACCACAGATTTATCTGCAACTGTTTTTGGAATGGTTAACTTTGGACGAATGGAAATGTCGGATGCTGATAAAACTGTCGTTTCACAGATGGAAGCACAAGGTGGTGGAAAATTTCCTGAAACTGTTGCGACCTTCTCCGCAATGTTAAATTATTCTCCAATAAAAGAACTTACCGTTGGCCTCGGTCCGTATATTCAGTTTACAGCATGGGACAAGGAACCTGTAGTAAACTTGAAATTCTCTGCAACCCTCGGTGGCGGAAAATTTTAGTAGAATTCTTACAATCCATGATATAATTATCTCATGTTAAACTTTTTAAATTCTTTTGGGTCATGGATTTGGCTTGGACTTTTAGTTTCATTTATTATTATTGAAGCATGTACAATGTCTCTAACCACAATTTGGGCGGCGATTGCATCACTCCCGATGATTTTTATTGCCCGCGCAGGTTGTCCACTTCAGTGGCAGCTTTTGATTTTTGTAGTTTTGACATTGGTTCTCATCCTGTTTACCAGACCGCTTGTCATGAAAAAGCTCAAGCTTGATAAAAACAAAACGAATGTAAACTCTCTGATAGGCCAGGAAGTTCTGATTATTAGGCCGGTCACTCAGTTTGAAAAAGGCGAAGCAAAAGCCAAGAACGGTGTAATCTGGTCCTGCCAGTCAAAAGACGGTTCAGAAATAAAAGCAGAATCCATCTGCCAAATCACCGCCGTAGAAGGAAACACCATTACCGTCGAGGTAATTGGAAATATTGAATAGATCAAATATCGAAGTACAATGGATTATTAAAATTGCCGGGAAGGAGCAGGGCGGTGATTAAAAACATTCTGTTTGTGGCAGTCGCGAGAGCGACTTTTTATAGGTTCCTATGCTACAAATAGCATGTAGTGTGCTAGCACACGGTTTTAGATCACCGAAATGCGACTGGTAGGCAATTTTAATAAGAGTAGATTAATTCGACATTTGTTCTATATAAAGAGGGAAAGATGATTTATATTATTGTAGGTATTATCGCAGTAGTTTTGATTCTGGTTGTCGTAAATATCAGAATTGTTCCACAGGCTCAGGCGTACATTATTGAACGCCTTGGGGCATATGCCTGTACATGGCAGGTAGGACTTCATGTAAAACTTCCGTTCATTGACCGCATCGCAAAAAAGATGAGTTTAAAAGAACGGGTTATGGACTTTCCACCTCAGCCGGTTATCACAAAAGATAATGTTACAATGTCGATCGATACTGTAGTTTATTGTCAGATTACAGATCCAAAACTTTACACTTACGGTGTAGAAAATCCGATGAACGCACTGGAGAATCTTACCGCCACAACATTGCGTAACATCATCGGTGAGCTTGAACTGGATGAAACTCTTACCAGCCGTGATGTAATCAATTCCAAGATGAGATCGATTCTCGACGAAGCAACTGATCCTTGGGGAATTAAGGTTACCCGCGTTGAAGTAAAGAACATTGAACCTCCAAAGGCAATCCGCGAAGCCATGGAAAAACAGATGCGTGCAGAACGCGAACGCCGCGAACAGATTCTCATTGCAGAAGGACACAAGCAGTCAGCAATTCTCGAAGCAGAAGGACAGAAGCAGGCTTTGATTCTTGCTGCCGAAGCCGAAAAAGAAGCCGCAATTCAGAAAGCCCTTGGTGAAGCCCAGGCAATCCGCGAAGTACAGGAAGCAAAGGCAGCCGGATTAAAGATGATTAAGGATGCCCAGATTGACTCCGCAACCCTAAAACTCCGCAGCCTCGAAGCCTTTGAAAAAGCCTCTGACGGCCAGGCCACCAAAATAATAGTCCCAAGCGACATCCAAAATCTAGCCGGCGTCGTAACCAGCCTCAAGGAAATCGCTAAGGCATAAAACTAATAAGGAGAATGTCGAGTCTTCTAGATGGCCTATAAAATTGGCGCGAAGCAGGGTTCCGGTTCAAACAAACATCTGCACAAGCGTAGCGCGGAAGCCGTTTGCTTTGAGCCGGGTTCCTGCTGGAAGCCAATTTTAATGGAGAATAGGTAACGCGACATTTTTCCTATATAGTTTTTTTGCGTTATATTTGATAAACTACACCTATGAATAAGTCAATTTTTAAGTTTGGTTTAATCGTTTTAGGTGTAGTTTCTTTTTTAACATTTACTTCATGTCAAAAAATCAAAGGTTACGGCATTGTCCTCTGGAATAATCCTGAGTACGGACTTCAGGACGGCGATGTTGTTCCTGTTTATATCAGATCTAATATTACCCAGCAGTATGTAATCGGTACTGCAAGCGGCAAGGCCGAAATTCCTCTCTGGCAGCTTACAGAACCTGTTTCAAAATCAAAAGCAAAGAAGGCAGCCAATACAAAATACAATTCTTACAGACATCAGTATGCAACCGTTGTTATGAACGGACTTCCAATGCGTGCAGAACCTGTAAACACTGCAAAGCAGGTTTATCGTCTCAAAAAGGATGAAGAAATCAAGGTTCTCTATGAAGTAAAAGGACAGGCTCCGATGACCGGTGGAAAACCTCTCGAAGGTAAATGGCTCAGAGTTCTTACAAAAGACGGAACCCAGGGCTGCTGCTTTAGCTACAATCTCCGTTTGTTTGAAACTGACAAGGATGGTAACCGCCTTGGCCAGGTAGAAGAAGCTGTTACTTCAAACGAAAGCTCTGCTTTGAACGATATTCTTGCTCGAAGATGGTATCCAGATTCTTATAAATCAATGATTGATTCTGGCCGTATCGATCCTTCAAAGATGAATCTTTCTTACTTTATGCAGCTGGATCCAGATACAAACAAGCTTTATTTCTGCATGGACGGGGTAAACCGCTCTTGGGAATATCATGGTTCTACAGAAAGTGGTGCAAACGCATACAAACTCAACGATATACCGATGATTGTAACAGTCAGAAGGGAAAACTTTATCGTTGTCCGTTATACTGGTCCAAGTGGAAAGCCAGAAGACTTTAATCTTGTTACAATTTCAGAAGACATCAACGAGCTTATCGCCAACGAAAATCAGCGCCGCGAAAAAGAATACGAACAGATTTTCATGTTTGGACCAAATTTCAAGAGTACAAGCTACGGAAACCTGATTCTTTCTGCTAATCACAGCTTTGTTTGGAACAACAAGAATCTTCTTGCTTCAAGCGGTATCATTTCTTCTACTACTTCTAACAAGGGAACTGCTTCTATCAAATACTTCCTTTCAAAAGGATTGCAGACAAGCTATGATGGCGTTTTGACCTTTAAGTTTGACGGCTACAATAAAGAAATCAACTTCCTTTACAAGATGGAAACAAACGGTCTCCGACTTGAAGATGCAACCGGTGCAACAATGGATAACGGTACAATCCGTGAACGCGGAATGAGCCCTCTCGTTCTTTTCTTTACAAAAGTTGAATAAAGGTTAGGCATACAGAAATGGCATTTGTTCAGTTTAGTCAGGTAAGCCTTGCTTTTGGCGACAGAGATATTCTAAAAAATGTAAGCGTTAATCTTATGACCGGAACCAAAGCTGCCTTGACGGGAGCAAACGGTGCTGGAAAATCAACCTTGATTAAAGTTATGGCAGGCCTTGTTCAGCCGGATAGCGGCACAAGAATCTGCCAGAAAGATACCCGAATCGCATATCTTCCACAGAGTGGTTTGACTCACCACGGATGTACTTTAAGAGAAGAAGCTGACCGCGCCTTTGATTTTGGCTACCAGATTCAAAAGGAAATCGATCAGATTGGTGACCAGCTTAAAAACGGCAGCGGAAATACAGATGCCCTTCTTATCAAGCAGAGTGAATTGATTTCCAAGCTGGAAGAAAGCGGCTGGCACCGGCGTGAAGCAACTGCCGAAAGCGTTTTGCTTGGTCTTGGTTTTAGTCATGAAGATTTAAGCCGTCAGACAGAAGAATTTAGCGGCGGATGGCAGATGCGTATTGCCCTTGCCAAGAGCCTTATGCAGAATCCGGATATTCTCCTTTTGGACGAACCTACCAACTACCTCGATATCGAAGCCCGCACCTGGCTCGAAAGCTTCCTTCAGAATTACAAGGGCGCATTTTTGCTCGTAAGTCATGACCGCTATTTTCTTGATGTTACTGTAAACGAAGTATACGAGCTTTTTGGCGGCGACTTAAAGCGCTACAAAGGAAACTTTACTCACTACGAACAGATTCGCGAGGTTGAATTAAAAACTCTCATTGCCGAGTATGAAAAACAGCAGGATGAAATTGCCAAACTTGAAGATTTTATCCGCCGTTTTGGAGTACAGGCAACAAAGGCTGCTCAGGCACAGGAACGCCAAAAGCAGCTGGATAAAATCCTTGCACAAAAAATCGAAATCCCTGAAAGTCTTAAAAAGATTCACTTTAAGTTTCCGCCAGCCCCTCATGCCGGAAACCTTGTTCTCCGCACAAAAGGGCTTTGCAAAAGCTATGACGGTTCTCACAATGTTATCGACAATCTAGATTTGACTGTAGAAAACGGTGAAATGCTTGTTGTTGCAGGTCGAAACGGAGCCGGAAAATCAACACTCCTGAGAATGCTTGCAGGGGTAGATGCGGTTTCGAGCGGAGAAATAATTCCTGGTAGCGGCGTTAAAATCGGTTACTTTAGCCAGGATAACGCAGAAACAATTAAAGGCAGCGAGTCCATTCTTGATTATATTGAAAGTCATGCTCCGACAGAACTTATTCCAAAGGTGCGGGATATGCTCGGTTCTTTCTTGTTCCGTGGGGACGATGTTTTTAAGAGCCTGAATGTCTTGAGCGGTGGAGAAAAGAGCCGTATCGCCCTGTTAAAGCTCCTTTTGAGTCCAAATAATGTTCTTATTCTCGACGAACCTACCAACCACCTTGATATGCATTCAAAAGATGTTTTGATGAATGCCCTTAAAGATTTTGGCGGAACTGTAATTTTTGTAAGCCATGACCGTGGTTTTATAGAAGGGCTTGCTACAAAAGTTCTTGAACTTAAGACAGGACAACACCGCGAGTTTCCGGGGGATTACGTTTATTATCAGGAACGTATTAAGGCAGAAGAAGAAGGGCTTGTTCAGTTTGGAAATGAAAGCACTTCTTCTAGCGCGAAAAAGGCGGAAGCTGAAGCTCCTGTTGTTTCTGCGGGAAAACTTAGCTGGGAAGAACAGAAAAAGCTTGAAGCGGAAAAGCGAAAGGCGGAAAAGGAAGTAGCCCGCATTGAAACTGAGATTTCTAAATTAGAAGAAGAGAAATCTGCTTTAGAAGCAAAGATGAGCCTCCCAGAAGTATATTCAAACGGTGCAAAGGCAAAAGAGGTTCAGACTAAAATCGATGAGTTGAACAATAAAATCGATCAGTTAAATGCCGACTGGGAAAAGGCAATGGAATCGGCTGAGCAGTTTTAGGCTTTGTCTTGCTTGATTAATTCCCGGATGGCACCAACGGCTGTTTTGATTGCCATTTCGGTGTCATGAGCCTGCTGATTTGGCAGGCCTTTTTTTGCCCGTTCCTGGTTTGCAACAACCAGAAAGCAAGATGCAACCCGTACTCTTAAGAAAGAGCCAGCAATAAAAAGTGCGGCACTTTCCATTTCACTTGCAAGGCATCCCATTCTGAGCCAGGCCTGCCATTTATTTTCAAGTTCATAGCTTACAGGCATGATTTCCGGTTCGTGCTGACCAAAGAAAGAGTCTTTGCACTGTACAACTCCGGTGTGAAAGCGTATTCCTAATTTTTTTGCAGAAGTAACAAGAGCGTTTGTGGCTGTAAAATCTGGTACAGCAGGATATTCTATTGGAGCAAACTCCCGGCTGGTGCCTTCCATTCTGACAGCTCCCGTGGCGATTACTACATCTCCGCCGAGGACATTTTCCTGCATACCGCCGCAGGTGCCAACGCGAATAAAGGTTTTGGCACCGGCTTTGGTGAGTTCGTCAATCGCGATAGAGGCAGAAGGGCCTCCGATACCTGTAGAAGTAACACTGACTTTAACGCCGTCTAAAGTTCCTGTATAGGTTACAAATTCTCGTACATCAGCAACAAGTTTTGCATTTTCAAAGTGTTCTGCGATTTTGGCGCAGCGTTTTGGGTCTCCCGGGAGAATTACATATTCGCCGATATCTCCTGGTCCAACGCCTGTGTGATACTGTTTTCCTGAACCTTCTGTGTAGTCAATCATGTAAGCCTCCGTTGATTTGATGTGTTAGTTTCTATTCTAAAAGTGCGTTGATGCGGGCAGATACTTCTTCGTTTTCTTTTGAACTTGTTTCAATATCAGTAATTGCTCCGTTGATATCACTTAATGTGTCATGAATTTCATTTACTCTTTCGCGTAAAACTTCTGTTGAGTTTGTAATATTTGTAATACTTGAGTCCTGAGCAGAAATCTGATTTACAACCGAGGTAATCATCTTTCCGTTTTCACCGGCTTTTTCTACTACATTGTGGAGTGAGTGCATTACATCACGGGTACCAGAGTCGATTTCGCTGATACCGCGGAGGATTTCTTCCATTGCATTTACAGAAGAATAAATTTCCTGAGAACTGGCTTCGTTTTCTTTTGCAAAGCGGGAAATCTGCTGAATTGTTGATTCTACGACAGAAAGGTTTTCATGAACTGTGTCTGCAATCTTTGCAGCGTTGCGGGTTGTTTCTTCTGAGAGCTTTCGGATTTCAAGGGCGATTACGCTAAAGCCCTGTCCTTTTGAACCAGCATGTGCCGCTTCGATTGAGGCGTTCATAGCAAGAAGGCTGGTTTGAGCAGCGATAGAATCTACTGTTTTAACAAAGGCTTCGATACCCTGTGAAGATTCCCGGAGTTTTTCTACTTCTTTTACAAGATCTTTGATGATGCTTGTGTTCTGATTCAAGAGGGTTGCAACCTTTTCCATTCCCTGGCGGCGCTTTTCAGCGATACCGTTGATATTGGTAAGGTTGGCAGAAATCTGTGTCATGGCAGAAGAAGTTTCACTGAGAGAATCGTTTTGAACTTTGATACCTTCATCAATTCTACCAGCGTTGTAATTAACTTCTTCACTGGCGTTTTTTACGTTTGAGGTCTGAGTAGTAAGTTCATCCATTTCGTTGATGAGAACTTTATAGAGGTCATTAATTTTCTTAGAACTGTCACTTGCAGTGTTACTAGCAAGATTTAATTTTTGTCCGATATTAAGGCTGTCTTTTACCTGTGTAAGAACATCTGTAATTTTGTTGAGGGATTTTTTGGATTCGTTGTGTTCCTGTTCTCCGTGTTTGATAATCTGGTTATTCAATTTAATTGAATAGTACAAAATCAAACTACCCATTGAAAAACCAAGGCTAGTAATAAATAGAACCTCGTAGATGCTTTTTGCGTTGTCTGGCATAAGAGGTTTTAGAATTGTAAAAGGAACTGCTGCCATCATTGCCTGACATGCAAGATAGAAGAAGATTACCTGTCTAGGCTTTAAGGTAATCATGCTGTTGATAATTCCCATTACGACACAAAAGGCCATGATTCGGTAGCCGACGTGAATGGTTAAATCGGTGCTTAGGGCAAAGGCAATTGTTCCACAGCTAATTATAAATCCAATGGTGGATAGATAAGAACCTGTGTACAGTTTTCCTTTTTTGATAGATAGAAGGCTTATTATAAAAACAAATAGTGTTGCTACTAAAAGAATACCTGAGAGCGAACTATGTATTAAAAACTGCATTACCGCTGTAGGAATAAACATTAATGTACAAATTACATCACCGATTACAAGATTTGAGGTCTTTTTTTGTTCCTGGTATGAAAGAGTTGAATAAATTTCTTGATTTGGATAAAAAACTTTGAAAATATTTGCCATGTACACCTCGTCCGAAAAGTTCAAAAAGCGAGAACTTTTTGTATCTACTATTATACAATGGTTTTTTTATAAGAAAACAGAATTCGAAAAAAAAAGGACTGAATGAGAAGAATTATTTCAACATTCAATCCTCGTTCTTTTAGTTTGTAAGCTCTTTGGCTTTTGCAGTGATTTTTGCTGCGAGCTCATCAAGGGATTTTGTTTCGGAAACGATTTTTACAAAGACAGAACCTGCAACGACTGCATCTACATAAGGCGAAAGAACTTTTGACTGTTCACCGTTCTGGATTCCAAAGCCTCCGTAAACTTTTGCTCCGGCTTTGCTTATTTTTTTGATAAAATCCAGAGTTGATTCATCGATTTTGGTCTGGCTTCCGGTGATTCCTGCTCGCAAAGCGGCATAAATGTGCTTAAAGCCGCGAGAAGTCATTTTTGCAAGGCGTTCATCGCTCATTCCAAAGGCTGCAACCGGGATATTTTCCATTCCATATTTCTGACAAGAAGCTGTTAGTCCTTCGTCACAGTCAAACGGAAGATCAGGGATGATAAGTCCTTTTACTCCGCATTCAGATGCCTGTTTGCAGAAGTTGTCTATTCCCGGAGTAAATACAAGGGAACCGTAACTCATGATATAAATTGTAGTTTCAGGAAAAGCGTCGTGAACTTTTTTGATAAAGTTCATTGCGTCCTGGGTTTTGTATCCTTTTTCAAGGGTGAGTGAACATGCGTTCTGGATCAAAGGTCCATCTGCATTAGGGTCACTAAAAGGAAGCTG
>JAFNQK010000385.1 GCA_017386165.1 Treponema sp. | reverse complement strand
GAAAGATAAACTATTGGATATTCTTCAGAAGTTTATTCATTTTGATAAACACGAAGAAATATATATAGATGAAAACGGAGAAGAACAAACTAAGATTGTAAAGAAAGTTATCTTTCCACGTTACCATCAATTGGATGTTGTCCGTAAACTTATTGCTGATGTTCGTGAAAATGGTAGTGGTAAAAACTACCTTGTTGAACATAGTGCCGGAAGTGGAAAGAGTAATAGTATTGCTTGGGTTGCTTATCGTTTGGCTTCTCTTTTTGATGATAATGATAAGCCAATGTTCAATTCTGTTATCATCATTACTGACCGCAAAGTTTTGGATCAGCAGTTGCAGGAAACCGTCAGTGGTTTTGACCATACAATCGGAAGCGTTATTACAATTGATGACAAAACCGAAGTTGACGGCGAAAAGAACTCCAAAGCCTTACGAAATGCAATCAACGATGGAAAAAGAATCATCATCACAACATTGCAAAAATTCCCTGTGATTTATGAGCAAGTTGAAGGTGTTGAAGGAAAAAAGTTTGCAGTAATTGTTGATGAAGCTCATTCAAGCCAGACTGGAGACAGTGCAAAAAAGCTAAAAATTGCTCTTGCCGATAAGGCTGATGCCCTTAAAGAATGGGAAGAAATAGAAGCTGAAAACGAGGAAAAGACACCAGACCGTGAAGACGAACTGATTAAAGAAATGACTGCTCACGGAAATCATAAAAACTTGAGCTTCTTCGCTTTTACGGCAACACCCAAAAACAAAACTTTGGAAATGTTCGGTAGTCGCCAAGCTGACGGAAGTTTTAAGCCCTTCCATGTGTATTCTATGCGGCAGGCAGTGGAAGAAGGTTTTATTATGAACGTGCTGGAAAACTACACGACATATAAAAACTGTTACAAGATTTTGCAGGAATCCAGTGACGACCCGCAGGTGTTCGCATCAAAAAGCGTAAAACTTATAAAAAGATATGAAGAGCTTCATCCGCATAACTTGCAGCAAAAGTCCCAGATTATTGTTGAAACCTACATGGACAGAACCCGCCACGCAATAAACGGTCGCGGTAAAATGATGGTTGTAACTGCAAGCCGTCTGGCAGCTGTCCGTTACTACCATGAAATAAAACGGTATATAGAATTGCAGGCTGCAAAAGACGATGCCTATAAAAATCTAGAAATTTTTATTGCTTTCTCTGGAAGCCTAAAAGATCCTGAAGACCCGGCTGGAACAGAATATACAGAAAGTGGCATGAATCGTGACCACAACGGAAGACCGGTTAGCGAAGCCCAGACAAAGAAAGTATTCCACGATGAAGGAAATATTCTGATTGTCGCAGAAAAGTATCAGACAGGTTTTAGCGAAGATTATCTTCACACAATGATTGTTGATAAAAAGCTCCGTGATGTAAAAGCCGTTCAGACTTTAAGCCGCTTGAACCGTACTTGCGATGGAAAGGAAGACACCTTTATCCTTGATTTTGTGAATACAAAAGAACAGATTCTGGAAGCCTTCCAGCCATATTTCCAGACCACAGAATTAAAGGAAGAACTTAACAAGAATCTTATTTATCAGACACAGAAAATGCTCCGTGCCTTTAAGATTTACAATGATGGCGATATTAAGAATGTAACGGATATTTATCTTAATCAGAAGAAGAATCCGTCAAAACAGGCTGTTATTACAAATGCACTTTTGCCAGTTGTTCAGGGCTACAATGCTTTGAATCAGGAACAAAGGTATCAGTTTAGAAAATTACTCCGTTCATTTGTAAAATGGTACAACTTCATTACTCAGATAATCAGAATGTTCTCAAAAGACCTGCACAGAGAATTCCTTTTCTGCAAATATCTTGAACGCCTTGTTCCTGCTGACAAAGAAACGATGATAGACATTACCAACAAAATAAAACTTGAATATTACAAGCTTGAAAAAACTTTTGAGGGTAGAGTTGAGCTTAAAACAGAAAACGGTGTGCTTGAACCGCAGAGAATCAAGAATGCAGTTGGTCAAAAAGAAAAGAAGACTCCGCTTTCGGAAGTTATTAAAAAGATAAACGAAGAGTTTGGAACAAAGTTTACAGAACGCGACAAAGTTATTTTTACCGATGTTTTTAATTCTATGGTAAAAGATGATAAGCTAAAAACATCTGCTCGTTCAAACGGGCAGCAGATGTTTGAAAATAATATCATGCCAAAATCTTTTGACGATACATTACAAAATTCTTATCTTGAAAATATGGAAGCATACGAATCTTGGCTTAAAGATAAAGAGAAATATAACTTTATGAGAAAGATGATGGCAGAGGCATTATATAAGGCTTTTTTAATGGAATGAAGTCAATAAATTATAAGAGCATATTTAAATGAACGGAAAAATTGGAATCATCGGTTTTGGAACAATTGGAAAATTGTTTTTGGAAAAGTTTTTGGATTCAGGTTTGCTTGCACCAGAAGATATTTTTGTATCGAACAGAAGTCCGTCAAAGCTGGAAAAAATTACGGATAAAAAAGTAAATGTCTGTTTGGAAAATCGTATGCTTGTGCAGAAATCGGATTACATATTTTTTTGCGTGAAGCCTTCCGATTTGAAAACTGTTTTTGACGAGGTGAAAGATGTTTTGTCAAAAGACAAATATATTGTTTCCGTAAACGGCAGCATAAAATTCTCGCAGCTGGAAAAGTATTTTCCTGAAAACCGGATTTCAAAAATCATTCCGAGTGTGACTGCGGAAGTCAATACCTCACAGACCCTTGTTTGCCATAATGAAAAAGTGGGGGACGAAGATTTTGCATTTATAAATCAACTTTTGTGCACATTTGGAAATGTGATAAATCTTTCGGAAAATGAAATTGGAATGGGGTCGGAGTTGGTAAGCTGTATGCCTGGATTCATTGCCTCAATCTTTAATGAAATCGCAAAAGGTGCGGGTAAGCACACTGAAATCCCGGAGGACCAGCGAATAGAAATGCTTTTGAACACAATGATTGCGACCGGGCTTTTAATCAAAAATAAAAAACAAAGTTTTTACGAAGTGATAGAAAAGGTCGCAACAAAAGGCGGAATCACGGAGGAGGGTGTGAAAGTCATAGAAAAAGATTTCCCCCACGTTGTTGATGAACTGTTTGAAAAGACGTTGGAAAAACGGCGGCTTACAGAAAAACGCATGGCGGATGGAATATGAATATGGGTGAAACAAAAATGAATTATAAAATAATCGACAGGGAAAAATATTATCGGAAGGGTGTGTTCAGGCATTTTTCGGAAGACTGCAAATGCTCCACATCCATGACCGCAAGAATTGATGTCACTGCCTTGAAGGATTGGTCGAAAAAATCCGGCACGAAATTTTACATCAATTTTCTGTACATACTTTCAAAGGTCCTGAACTCGCGCGACGATTACAAAATGGCTTTGAAATGGGAAAGCGGAGAACTGATTTGCTATGACCAGATAAATCCCATCCAATATGTTTTCCATGACGACACTGAAACATGCACGCCCGTGTACACGACATATTACGCGGATTACAATGTGTTCTTTATAAATGCGGTGGCGGATATTGAAAAAGCAAAAGGGACTCGCGAGTATGGTCTTGACTCACAAAATCATCCGAACTGGTTTGACGCATCTTACATCTCGTGGCTTTCGTATGATTCGCTCAACATAGAGCTTCCCGACGGATACCTGTACCTGCTTCCGATTGTGAACTGGGGAAAATACAGGGAAGAGTCCGGTCGATTTGTAATGCCGGTT
>JAFNQK010000384.1 GCA_017386165.1 Treponema sp. | reverse complement strand
TCTGTTCAAGCTCTGTCTGTGTAACAACTTTTCCCAAAAGCTGCTGAGAAACATTCTGAAGGAACATCTGTTCAACTGCGCTGTCTGTGAGGGTAATTCCCATTTTCTGTGCAGCCTGCAAAACAAGCTTTTCCTGAATGAGCGCATCAAGAACCTTTTTGCGATCATCGACAGAAAGAGAAGCACCACGCTGTTTTTCATACATCTCTACGCGAGTCTTAATCTGCTTTACTGTAATTGATTCATTTTTATTCAATTTTACTACAGCAAGAACCTGCAGGTCCGACTGTGCAAAAACAGCCGCGCTCATGAATAATGTAATTAATGCAATGGCAAAACGTTTCATTTTTTATTCCTTTTATTATTAGTTACAATACGAGTTATTATTATAACAACAATACTGCAATTTTAGTTACAAAATTTATATAAAATGAATGTCGATTTTTTAATTCTTTTGCAATTGGCTCCCAGCAGGAACCTACCTCAAAAAAACGGCTGCTTACGCCAATTATCAATCAATTGTCATAACTCGACATTCATTCTATCTATACTTCCAATGGAAGCCCTGCGCATATAGCAAACAGCGTTAAGAAAAACTTTTCATCAGAAAAGTTTTTTAGCTGTTTTCCAGTGGAAGCCCGCCGCTGATTGTAGCGCGGATTCGGCGTACACCTGCTGAAGAAGACTGTTCCTTTTCAATCTTAAAGTCACCAATCTGGAGTGTATGCTGAACGTGAGGTCCACCGCAAACTTCCTTGCTGAACCAGTCTTTCTTTACATCACGACCGATTGTGTAAACCTTAACCTGTTCACCGTATTTATTGGCAAACAAAGCACGGGCACCTTCTGCCTTAGCCTGATCAAGAGTCATAACTTCCATTGTTACAGGAAGGTCTTCCTTGATTTTTTCGTTTACAATATCCTGAACCTTCTGAATTTCTTCTTTAGTCATAGGACGTTCAAAAGTAAAGTCAAAGCGCATTCGTTCGTTGTTGATGTTTGAACCCTTCTGGGCAACCTGGTCACCGAGAACATTAACAAGAGCCTGCTGTAAAAGGTGTGTAGCAGTGTGATATTTAGTTGTAACATCAGACTGTTCTGCCAAACCACCCTTAGCCTTTCCTGCGTCCAGTGATTTTGATGCTTCCTGGTGTTTCTTTTCAGCTTCCTTAAAGCCTTCTACATCAACTGTAAAGCCGTTTTCAGCTCCAAGTTCCTGAGTAAGTTCAAGAGGATAGCCGTATGTTTCATAAAGATTATATGCAACCTTACCGGAAATAATCTTTTTAGGATTTTTCATAAGGTTTGGAAGAAGCTTCTGGAATTCTGCTTCACCCTTTTTAAGAGTTGTGCGGAATTTTGCTTCTTCGGCAGTAAGTTCATCGCTGATTTTTTTAGCATTTGCCTTAAGTTCAGGATAAGCGTTACCGAAGTTTTCAACTACTACTTCTGCAATTCCAGAAAGGAATGAATCTTCAATTCCGAGCTTCATTCCGTGGCGGACTGCACGGCGGATAAGACGGCGGAGAACGTAGCCTGCTCCAACATTTGAAGGGCTTACTCCACGCTGGTCACCGATGATGAAAACAGAAGCGCGGGTATGATCTGCAATAATTCGTACGCTCTTGTCTTTTTCTTCATCTGAACCATATTTATAGCCTGCAAGAGTTTCAATCTTTGCAATGATTGGCTGGAAAACTTCTGTAAGGTAAACCGAAGTTTTTCCCTGAAGGATACAGTTAGTTCTTTCAAGACCCATACCTGTATCAACATTTTTCTTTTCCAAAGGAAGAAGAGTTTTTTCGTCTACACGGTTGTACTGCATGAAAACGTTGTTCCAGATTTCCATCCAGTTAGAAGAATCAGTTCCCTTATTTGAACCTACAGGTGGAAGACCTTCTCCAACCCAGTAGAAAATTTCAGTATCAGGACCACAAGGACCAGTAGGACCAGCTGCCCACCAGTTGTCACTTGCAGGAAGGAAGGCGATTTTATCTTCCGGCATTCCGTTTTCTTTCCAGTAACCTGCAGCTTCTTCATCACGGGGAGCGTTTTCATCTCCGGCAAAAACAGTTACGGAAATCTTTTTTGGGTCCAGCCCAAGCCATTTTGGACTTGTTAAAAATTCATAAGAAAAAGCGATTGATTCTTTTTTGAAATAGTCGCCTAACGACCAGTTACCAAGCATTTCAAAACATGTAAGGTGGCTTGGGTCTCCAACTTCATCAATATCACC
>JAFNQK010000383.1 GCA_017386165.1 Treponema sp. | reverse complement strand
TCCGACAAGCGTAAAGGCAATTCCTTCTTCCGTTTGGTTCGGGTTCACAATCATGTCCCAGGTTTCAAGCCATTTTCCCTCGGCCTTTTTCTGAATGACTTTATCCGCATATTTTTGATAGCTTTTGTAAAGATATTTTCTGAGGGGATTCAGGACCGCCTTATGATTGATGTTCATAATCGGATTTAAAAACTTTACTGATTTATAAATTTCTTCCAGCAAATCATCCATTGCTTTTCCGTCAAGACGATGATCAGTAGCTTCATAAAACGACAGGAAGATGATGAACATGGAAAGATTGTCCGCAAGCAGATTTTCTTTTCCACCAAGGTCGGGTGCATTTGACATCATCTTGGGAAAGATTTCCTTTTGTCGCCTGCAAATTGCTTTGTATTCCGACGGAAAATGTTTTCTTATGTATTTTTTTATCTGGCGTAAAATTAATCGTTTCATTGTCGAACCTCAATCCACGTGTTAGCTTAAGATAACTATATATAATTGAAAGTTTTTATGCAAATGCCCTATGCACAGACAAAAACACTAATGCCCTGCTATTCTATAAGTTTAAAGCCTACTAAGTTATGTTCATTACCTGCCACGTTTTGTTGCAAGGCTCTCCACGTTTCATTGCAAGGCTTTCCACGTTTCGTCGCAAGGCTTTCCACGTTTCATTGCAAGGCTTTCCACGTTTCGTCGCAAGGCTTTCCACGTTTCGTTGTAAGGCTTTCCACGTTTCGTTGCAAAGTTTTCCACGTTTCGTTGCAAAGCTTTCCATTGTCTCTTAATCCAAACCATATTCCTGCGTTGGCGAAGCAACATTTAAAATGTTATCGTCAGACGGAATATTGTATTGAACAGATTTTTTTGAATTAGCCATACTAAAGAACAATTCGCCCAAAGATTCCATGATAACCTTGTATTTTGTAGCATCTTCAAACATACTCTTAAAGGCATCCTCGCTTTCCTTATAGCAAGACATGGCGGCCTTGTTAAACTCCTGCGGAAAGATGCCCTGCAAGAATACCTGAGAATTTGAATTCTTTGCCTTATCAATCAGGTCTTGATTTCCAAAGATTTTATTATGTAACGCTCCAACTACAACTTTATCGCCATCAGTGAAGTTTGCTTTGTATTTCTCGTTTATCTTTGCAATGATTTCATCAAGCGGTGATTTAGGATTCTTTGCTCCGGCCGCTGATTCTGTTGCAGGTTCATACTCCCCTTTTACATCGCTCTGCAGGTTTATTTGTCCCTTGAAAGTTTCTTTGAGCTTGTAATATTCGAGATTAAGAAGCTGCTCAATATCAATCATTGTTTCAGTTTCAACAGGAAGAAGTTTTACAAGATATTTGCAGAACAGATATTCTTTGTGCAAATCTTCGTCAAACATTCTTGTTACCTGGCTTACAAAATCGTAGTAGCGTACGAGTTTACGAAGCTCACGGCGGAACTGATATTTTTCATTTGATGTTTTTAGATTGTAGGCATCTGCAAAAGGCTTTAATGCAACGCTAAGCTTTCCCAATGCGTTTTTGTCTTTATTGCTGAGCTTTCTGTATGTTTCTACGAAGTTGTTTACATCATTATCACCGTAAACGCCATAGCCCCTCAAAGTCTTTTGTGTGCTATAGAGCAGGTCCGCGTTTACCTCTTCTTTCAGATATGTTTCCTGATAGAACGGCTGGAAAGCATCATA
>JAFNQK010000382.1 GCA_017386165.1 Treponema sp. | reverse complement strand
TCTTGATCGCGGGTCCGGAAGATCCAAATATATCCTGGTAGACCTTGCGGACTTCTTCGCCGATTTTGAGCACATCGGGTCCTTCCTGGATATACAAAATAAGGAATTCTAAAAAAAATGAAAACTGAATGGTTTGAATCAGAAGAATTTTGGGATCAGTACGCCCAAATCATGTTTGACGAAGCCAGATGGAAAGAAGCTCCGACCGTTGCAGAATATGTCAAAAAAATCGCAAATCTAAAAGACGGTAATTCTGTATTAGATGCAGGCTGCGGACTCGGAAGAATCAGCGTAGAACTGGCAGCCCTAAATCTCGATGTAACAGGTGTTGATATTATTCAGTCTGAACTAGATGCCGCAAAAGAAAGTGCCGATGCCGAGGGCGTAAACCTAACCCTCATAAACCAGGACTTAAGAAAGTTCAAAAGCAAAAAGAAGTTTGACTGCGCCGTTAATCTTTATACTTCCTTTGGATACTGTGACAGCCCCCAGGAAGATTTTGTCATCCTTAAAAATATTGCAAAAAGCCTCAAAAAGGGCGGAACCTTCATCCTTGAGTGTACCAGCCGTGAAACTGCAATCATGTATTTTACACCGGGGGAAACTTTTGAACGTGCTGGCTTTACGGTTCAGACAGAGTTTACAGTAAAGGGTGCCTGGGAAGGCTTAAATTCCAAATGGACTCTTATCGCAAAAGACGGAAAACGCATTGAACACGAATTTGTGCAACGCCTTTACTCTGCAGCCGAACTATGCCAGATAATGAAAAAAGCAGGCTTCAGCAGTGCAAATGCCTATGGAGATTTTGATTACAGTCCTTACGATCAGAATGCAAGAACAATGATTATCATTGCAAGAAAATAAGTCGAAAAACTACACAACGGCTTTAATTCTGTCAGAAGTTGTAAATCCCCAGTTTTGAATTTCTTTTATATCATCATCACTATATTTGTTCTGTTTTGGTCTCATATAATAAAAGACTTCACATTCATATTTGATGTTGTTTTTGGTATAAAATTCAAGTTCAACATAAGAGATTGCTTCAAGAGCTTCTTTGCGGAGTTTTTTCAGATATTCTTCGATTTCGTAATTTTCGATTCCCTTGAGATAGGATTTAAATTCGCTGTAACGGATACCGTAAAGGCTCATTGTTACAATGTCATAGTCATAGAGAGGTTCATCGTCGTAAAATATGTGGCCGGCACCTTTTGCATGAATCAGGTTCTCCTCGGAACCGGCCTGACGAATTTTTGCAATTAAATCGTTAAAAACCACATCGTAAAAACGGTTGTGATCGTGAACATACTGGCAAAATCGGTTGTTGTATAACCGGTCTAAAGTTAATGCTGCTTCCATAGACGGCCCCCATTAGCTAAAGTTTTAAAACTCTTACCACCAGCAACTTAACTAGATTATAAACCGGTCTTGCAGAAATTCACAAATTTATTTTAATTTTTTGAACAACTTTTTTACGAGGCCAATTTTTCCAAACAAAAGCCAGAACAATAATGCTAAGAATGCAATAACAGGAATTCCACATACAATTGCATATGCAAGAATTTTTAAGCAAGCAGCAAAGAACGCACCTGTCTGTGCAAAAAATTCTGTTAGGTTTTCGCCGAATGTCGGCTTATGAATTACAGGAGAAGTTTTTCCTCCCGGTAAAGAAAGATTTACGCTGATTGTAGCATAATCAATCTGATTACTGAGCCGACGCATTCTTCCTTCCATGGATTCGATTTCAGAAAGAACATTGTTCAGCTCCCGTTCAATTTTAAGGATATCTGTCAGGTTCGTTGCCTGAGCAAGATATCTTTTGAGGTTGTCCCGCATTACCTTTTTAGTAGAAAGGCGGGTTTCAAGATCGTAGTACTGTTCACTTACATCCTGACTGGATATTCCCCGGCTTTTTACGATGCCCAGGTCACCCACAGTCTGCATGGCTTCTTCAAAGCTTTTGGCAGGAACCTTTACCGTAAACCAGGCATTGTTTTCATTGCTGCTTGAATTTTCGATGTAGCCGTTGTAGCCCTTTGCCCATTCTTCGATGAACTGTTCTCCGGTGCTAAGATCCTGAACTTCAAGTGAAATATTTCCGTTTTTGATGAGCTTTCGTTCTGTATTGATTGACTGCTGATCGCCGGCCCCAGAAGAACTGTTAGATTCATATTCAATGCTTTCGGCCACTGCATTATCCGCCATCATAGCACGAGCTGCCATTTTTTTAGGAGCAGAAGCAAGCATGGCTTTTGAATTAATGCCCTCTTCCTGATAATTATAATTTGCGAGTCCTGAATTTTTCTGGCAGGAAGCAAAGCCAAGAGCCAGGGCCAATGTACTAGAAATAATTAATGATTTTTTGAGTAAATTAATTTTTTTCACTTTAAATCTCCAGATTTAATTTTATACCCCATATCCAAATAAACAAATATAAAATAAGTTTAGTTACAACTGTTTAAAAGTTCATGGTATAATATTGTTGGAGTACTTTATGAAAAATAAGATTCTAAGTTTTATTGGATTAATTGTTTTATTTTCTAGTGTGGCGTTTGCAAACAGAAGCTTTTCAAATGACCCGTTTTTGAATGACTTTGTCTCAAAAAACTGGACCGCTTCTGACGGACTGCCAGGAAATGCTGTAACAGATGTACTCCAGACTTCTAATGGTTATATTTACCTCGGAACCTATGACGGTCTTGTCCGCTTTGACGGTGTAGACTTTCTAACGATAAACCGCAACACAAACGACAAGTTTGCTTTTATTTCTGCTAGAACCCTTTTTGAAGACTCAAAAGGCAATTTCTGGATTGGAGCCAATGACGAAGGTGTAACAGTAAAAAAAGCAGACGGAACAGTTATTCATTTTGACATAGAAAACGGTCTTCCAAACAGTTCAATCCGCTCTATCGTTGAAGACAAAATCGGCCGCATCTGGATTGGTACTTCTTCGGGTATCGCCTGTGTAGAAAATGACGAAATTTACTTTCCGGAAGGAGCAGAAGACCTTCCAAACAACAACCACTTTTTGATTCATAATATGTACTGCGATACCGCCGGCCGTATCTGGATTAATTCTGCAGACGGAAACGGAACCTTTATTTATTCAGAAAAGAAATTTAAGAAGTTCAACCAGATTCACAAAATAGCTAATCCTACAATCGACTATGTAACCCAGGATTCCCGGGGCAACTTTTGGTTTGGTATCAGTCCTCACTACGCAATCTGCCAGGAAGGAGAAACAGAGGCCCTTTACGATGTAGGTTTTGGTCAACAGAAGGGAACTCTGATCACCTGCATTTTCCAGGATTCCCACGACAATATGTGGATTGCAACCGACAGCGGAATTGCGATTTATCACGGAGAAAAAACAACCTTTTACGACCAGTCAAACGGCCTTTGCGACGAAAAGATTTCTAAAATTACAGAAGACCGGGAAGGAAACATCTGGATTGCAACCGACCGAGGCGGAATTCAGAAACTGAGTCAGACAAAGTTCAAAACTACACCGATTGAAACTACAATTAATGCAATCTATGCAGACAGTTTTAGAAATGTATTCTGGCTGGCCGGGGACAACGGACTTTACTGCTACAAAAACGGAAACTTAATCCAGAACGAAATTACTACTCTCTGCAAAAACATTCGTATTCGCCACGTTTCTCAGACGGAATCCGGTTCTCTTTTAATCAGTTCCTACGATAAAATCGGCCAGCTCAAAATCGACCTCAACGGAAAGGTTACTTCATGGACAAAAGCTAACGGCGGAATTACCGGAAACAAAGTCCGGGTTGCCCTTGAAAGCAAAAGTGGAGACCTTTACATTGGTACAACAAACGGTCTCAGCGTTATTGATAAAAAAACAGGCTCTCCAAAATTCTATACAAAAGAAAGCGGTATCCAGAACGATTACATCATGTGTTTGTATGAAGACATCAACGGCGACATCTGGTGCGGTACAGACGGCGGCGGAATCTTTATTCTCCATGACGGCGAAATCGTAAAGAGCTTTAACCACGAAGACGGCCTTGCCGGCAATGTAATCTTTAAGATTTGTTCACTCAAACAGGGCGAAATCTGGATCTGTACAGGAACAGGCGTCAGCCGCTACAAAAACGGCGAGTTCTTCAATTTCAATGCCTCAAAAGGGATGGGAACCGACAGCGTATTCCAGCTGATTCTGGATTACACAAATAAAGTCTGGTGTACAAGTAACAAGGGTATCTTTAGCGTAAAACTCGACGAGCTGGAGGATGTTGCCGACGGAATCAAGCCTCGGGTTCATGCAAAGTTCTTTGGAAGCCCAGACGGTATTATTTCCGGCGGTGTTACTTCTACTTCTCTTTCTGCAAAGGATGAAAAGGGCCGAATCTGGTTTACCCTTATCGACGGAATTGCCATGTATGATCCGGTCAAATATGCCTCAAATACAAAAGCACCTATAATTCACATCCAGGAAGTAAATGTAGACTCAGCCACAATCGTACCTGGAGAAGACGTTATTGTTATTCCTCCTCAGGGAAAGCGTTTGAGCATCAAGTATACAGGATTAAGTTTTGTTTCTTCGGAACAGGTTCAATTTAAATACAAGCTGGAAGGTTTTGACAAGGACTATTCCGACTGGACCTTTGACAGAAGCGTTTCATATACAAACTTAAAGCCGGGCTCTTACAAATTCTCCGTAATTGCACAGAACAGCGATGAAGTTCAGAGTGAACCATCTGAAAAACTGCTGGTAATCAAAAAGCCGGCAATCTGGCAGCGGGTATGGTTCTGGTTCTTAATCATTTTATCGGTTGGTGGAATCACAGTTCTGTTTGTGAGACACAGAATCAATAAAATTCAGAATGAAAAAGAACGTATCAAAAAACTCTATTCTGAAATTACCCAGGCTTTTACCGGAACAATCGATGCCAAGGATAAGTATACCCGAGGTCATTCAAACCGAGTTGCAAACTACTCCAAGATGATTGCCCAGCGAATGGGCAAGTCAAAAGAAGAACAGGAACAGATTTATATGACAGCCGTTCTTCACGACATAGGCAAAATCGGTATTCCGGACTCCATTATCAACAAACCTGGAAAGCTTACCGACGAAGAATACGAAATTATCAAACAGCATCCAAAAATCGGTAGTGAAATTTTGACAAACATCACTTCTATGAAAGAAATCTACAAAGGAGCCAGATGGCACCACGAACGCTTTGACGGAACAGGTTACCCGGACAGCCTTAAAGGCTACGATATTCCGGAATGTGCCCGAATAATCGGAGTTGCGGATGCCTACGACGCAATGACTTCTAACCGAAGTTACCGTAATTATTTGTCACAGGATTATGTAAGAGCCGAAATCATCAAAGGCAAAGGAACTCAGTTTGATCCTGACATTGCTCAAATCATGATTTCTATCATTGACGAAGATAAAGATTACAAATTGCACGAATAAATTTCATTTTCTGCTTGCTTTTTCCTATACCGTTCGGTATATTAATATTGTATACCGAACGGTATAGAGGAGCAAAAATGAAAAATTCTATTTCTGAATGCGTATTTTATCATATCTATCCTTTAGGAATGACAGGTTGTCCAAGACGCAACGATTTTACCTGCCCTGCAGGTTCCTCATTTGAAAAATTAACAGAACAACTGGATGCAATTCATGAGCTCGGCTGTAACGCCCTCTACATCGGACCATTATTTGAAAGCACAAGCCACGGATACGATACCGTAGATTATTATCACGTTGACAGACGCCTCGGTAACAATGAAAAGTTCAAAGCTTTTTGTAATACTGCAAAGCAGAAGGGCTTTAAGCTTGTTCTCGACGCAGTTTTTAACCACACTGGAAGAGATTTTTTTGCATTCAAGGACCTTCAGCAAAACGGCTGGAACAGCCAGTACCGGGACTGGTATGTAAATCTTCACTTTGACAGAAGAAGTCCATACGGCGACTGCTTTGACTACGACGGTTGGGCCGGATGCAAGGATTTAGTTAAATTGAACGGAGATAATCCGGCAGTCAGAGAACATCTTTTTGGAGCCGTTAAATTCTGGATAGAGGAATTTGGCATTGACGGCTTGAGACTGGATGCGGCAGATGTTCTCACCCCGGGATTTATGGACGCTTTAAGAGGATTCTGCGATTCAATTAATCCGGATTTTTGGCTCATGGGAGAAGTTGTACACGGAGACTACAATAACTGGGCCCGCCCAGGCCGACTGGACTCGGTTACAAATTACGAAGTTTACAAAGGCCTCTGGTCCAGCTTTAATACCCAGAACTTTTTTGAAATCGCCTACAGCTTGAACCGCCAGTTTGGTTCAGGCGGAATCTACCGCTACGCCCCACTCTACAACTTTGCCGACAACCACGACGTAGACAGAGTTGCAAGCACCCTCACCAACAAGGCATGGCTTTTTCCGTTATACGGTCTTTTGTTCACAATTCCAGGGATTCCTTCGATATATTACGGTAGTGAAGCAGCCCTCACCGGAAAGCGAAATCGCAACGACGACCATGAACTAAGACCCTGCTGGAATGCAAGAAACACCTCTTCTCCAGAATTAGGCTCTCTTGGAACCGACCTTAGAAATGCGATTATGCGTTTTGCCCAAGTCCGTAAAGAAAGCGATGCCCTCAAAAAAGGCAACTACACCCAGCTCGCCGTAACAAACAAGCAGTTTGCCTTTATGCGGGAATTCTACGGCCAAAAGGTCATCGTTGCCGTAAACCTTGAAATGAACAACGCCAGTCTAAACATTCCTAATTTGCCGGCGCAAAACTGGGTAGATGTGTTAAATGGAGGAGAGTTTTATTCCAACGGGAATATGACGGTTGAGATTCCTGGGTGCTGGATTAGGGTTTTGAGAGGATAAATCCTTAATATCACTCTCAATTTGACATACCTTATTATCTCAATATAATTGATTATTTTAATAAATTGTTATAAATTATGAAGAGAAGTTAAAAAAGTTTTATAGTAAATTCTTCAAATCTCTACTTTACAAAAAACTCTTTTTAATTTCATTAAAAAAATTATTTGGAGGGTAGAAATGAAATCTATCTTAAAAAGTATCAAAAACAAAAAATTACTAATTGGCATAATAAGCATAAGCCTTATGTCTGTATTCTCAAGTTGTTCCAACAATGAAGTAATTGAACCTAAGGAACAAATCGAATCAAATTACGGAAAAGCACTAGCAGCGAAATTATCCTTGTTAGAAGAAGCCATAAACACTGTAGATTTATATATTCCAACTGAAACAAAAACCCGAAAAATTAACTCAAATTCAGAAGATTTATTAAATCTTAATGAAGTATTACCTGCCGATTTATCTACTGTAAAAAGAAAAATAAAATCTAACTCAAGAAATATTGAGTCAGAAGAAATTTCTCTAAAAGAAGAACTAGAAAACCTTTCAGACGCATATCAAGATATAATTCATGACAACTTACCACCTCTTGAAAATATAAAAACATTAGATGATGTACTTGTATATGAAGATACTATCTACTTAGGGGGAGGGATTACAATTCCATTGTATAGCCTAGAAGGAATTGCAACTATTGAATATCTAGACTACGTTGCAAAATATGGAAACGGACAAGAAGCTCTAGTAAAAATTCAAAATGACATTGAAACTATTGCGAGAGAATATGAATCTTCTACCAATCGCACTATATATCTAACGAAACCAATACTTGGTATTGGGAAAAAATGGGATAATGGAGTAATTACTTATCGTTGGGGCACAATTGACGATGATCACAAAGATGCCCTTATTAAAGCTATGAACACATGGAAAACTAGTTGCGATAATCTAATCTCATTTAAAGAAATTTCCGAAAGCGATTGGAATAAATTTCTAGAAAAGACTGAAACTATTCCTGTTATTATTTTTCAAACAGGTTATTTATTGAATGGAACAGCAGGATTAACAAGCCAAGTAGGACAATGTTATGGAGGAACTCTTACAATCAGAAAAAATCTTGATCCATACTATTTATCAAGCACATGTCTTCACGAATTAGGTCATGTATTAGGTCTATTGCACGAACATCAAAAAAATAATCGAGACAATTATATTAAATGTGAAACTAGCATTAGTTACGAAACATTTCTAAAAGATGTCGTTAGATGGTGGTCAAATCTTAAATTTCCGGAATATCTTGGCGGAATAGTATTAAAAAAATATCCAATTCAATTTCTTTTCTGGACAATATACATACCTTATTTTGAATGGAGTGATAAAGCTACACATTTATCAACAATATCCTCTGGTTTCGATTATGATTCTATCATGCTTTACGACGGTTTTGAACTCATAGATCAAGAATATGGCAAAAATAATAAATTCCCTAAAAACAAAGAAACAGGAAAATATGTTACCCACTATAATATGAAACTAAGCAAAACTGATATTGAAACTATAAAGAAAATCTACAAACC
>JAFNQK010000381.1 GCA_017386165.1 Treponema sp. | reverse complement strand
TTGCCTTTAATTATATTCAGGCTCAGCTCGTATTGTACGGTCAAAAGGCGCATCTCATTCAGGAATCTGTTTACGATGTTCTAACAACCCTCAAAAACCGCCGGGCTCTTTCTGACTATATGGTTGAACAGCGTGACAAGATTAAAGAAGTAAGTATTCAGTATACTGTTGGATTTATCGATCTCGATAACTTTAAGTATTTTAATGATACTTTTGGGCATCAGGCCGGAGATATAATGCTCAAGCGCTTTGCAGAAATGATGAAGCGGGTATACCGAAACGGAGACTTTTTGTGCCGCTACGGTGGCGACGAATTTGTAGTATTGATTCCGGCTGCAACCTGTGAAGAAGCGGCTTCTACAGCCAAGAGACTCTATCGTGAACTCAAAGAGGAACAGTATTTTATTCCGGCGCTGGAAGACCTTATGGAAAAGCGGCTTGATATTCCGGAGCAGTATCACCTGGGATTCAGTATGGGAATCTGTTCAAACTTTGATATAGAAGACCGATCAAACTTGCGCGAAGTAATGAAAAATGCCGATGATGCATTGTATTATTCTAAAAAACATGGAAAAGGCCGCGTAATTTTATGGAAAGAGATAAAGGACGAAATTAAAGAGGCTAAAAAAGATGAATAAAAGTTTTGAAAAGGTTTCTGATTCAACGCCAAAGATAAGCGGCTATCAGAAAGCATGTATTCTTTTGAGCGAAATTGGTTCAGAAAATAATTTATTAAGACAGCAGATTGTGGATTTACTCAAACTTTCTCCCAAAGAAGTTAAAAAGATGAATCATGCATTCAAAACTCTGGGTGTCTTTAATACCAAGAACAAAAAAGTCGTTCTGCGGGAAAATATCGTTTTACAGGAAGCTATCGATTACGGTGTTAAAAAAGGCATTTTTACACCGGTGGAACATCCTGGACTTGCAGACGGCACTTCAAAAATCCGCGAAATGGTAAATCAGAATCCGAATTCAATTGCACAGCTGATAGGAACCTGGCTCGATGAATAGAAAAAGACTTGCGGTGGTGATGGCACTTGCGGCGTGGGTTGGGATTAGTTCTGGGACTGGGACTCTGACTGCCAATACAATGCACTACAACGGCGGCAAAAATTACACCCTGGTTGAACGAACCGATTTGAGGCGTTATGACAACGGTCGCTATATCGGGCTTTTGAGCCGTGAAGTCCGTTCTTTTATCAGCAGCGACGACGGCCTTTATGAAGGCAGTTTTTATGTGGATGAGACTACCCGCCACAAGAATATGAGTGTTGCTCCGGGGATTCATAATTCAATTCCTTCTACATTTAAAATCAGCGACGACGGCGTTTTAACGATGATTGAAGATTGCGGTTATCCGTCTTTCAGGAGCTTTCCGGCATTTTCAAAAGAAGAAGTAAAAATCGGCGATACCTGGAAGTCTACTGCCGAGCGTTCTGTAGACCCGCTTAATAAAGGGGTGCCGACACGGCTACCGATGGAGGTTTTGTACACCTATCTGAGTGATGAAACTTTTCACGGAGAAGAAGTCTATGTTCTAAGTGCTGAGTGGGCAACCCGCTACGGATATTCCTATATCGACGAAGAAGGGGATGCGGATCTTAAATCGGCTAGCGGCAAGCACAAGGCTACGATGTATATTTCCAAACAGACTGGATATGCGCTGGTTGTTCGGGATTATCTTGAAGAAAGCTTTATTTATCACGACGGTTCTAACTACACCTTTAAGGGAACGATTTCGCTCTTTACTGAATATCCGCCTTCTGTTAATACCGAAGAATTTTTGCCTGTAATCAAGCGTGCTATTGCAGATATTGATGATGAAGTAAAGGTTGAAAAAACGGCTGCGGGAATCCGCATGACCATGACCAATCTTAAGTTCAAGCCAAACAGCTCTGAATTGCTCGCGGGACAGGAAGCAAATCTTTCTAAAATTGCACAGGTTCTGCTCAAGTCGCCGGATAATCAGATTCTGGTGGAAGGGCATACTGCAAGTACGGGGCAGCCAAACGCGGAGATGAAGCTTTCGATTGAGCGAGCAAACGCTGTTGCCATGAGTTTGGCGCGACTCGGGGTGAGCCAGAACAGATTTATCTGTCAGGGCCGCGGAAGCACCCGTCCGGTGGCAGACAACTCTACCCCGAAAGGAAAGGCTCAAAACCGACGCGTTGAGATTACGATTTTAAGTAATTAGTTAAATATTTCATCGCGGTGAAGCTCACCCAGGCTTTTGAGGGCTTCCTGGAGGGAAAGTTCGGGATGTTCTTTCTGGTATTTTGCCAGGTCGATGGTAAAGCGGTTCATGGAAAAATGCTGGTAGACAAATACGCTGTTCAGGTCGGCGGTTTCTTTTAGCTTGTCGCGGTAAAGGCTAAAGACTTTTTTTGGTTTTAATTCACTTGAACCTACCAACCATATCTGGGAGTTGAGGGCTTTTGCAAGTAGGGCAGTTTGTTCTGCCATCCAGAGCTGGGATTCTTCTATTAATTGCTTGGCGTTTGGACCACCGTTTTTGATTATTGTCTTGAGGTGGGATGTTTTTGCCGAGTGAACAGGGGTTTTGTTCAGGATAATTACGTTCTTTCTAAAATCGATGCCCAGTTCCGGGTTTAATTTAAAGAATCGTTCCCCTAGT
>JAFNQK010000380.1 GCA_017386165.1 Treponema sp. | reverse complement strand
AGCGAAGATTTTGAAAAATATGATAAAAGAGGAAATCCGGTTTATATTTATCATACTGTAATTCCAAAAACGTATGTTCACGAGTATGAAGAAAAGTTGTTTTGGAATCGTCTTTATATTCCGGATGGAGAAGCATTATCAGAAAAGAAAAAAATCGATAACTGGCTAAATTACAAAAGAGAATGCGAACTTGGGCATTATGCAGGCTGGAAAACAAGCCGCTATTGCAAATGGGAACGTAAGGTGTTTCATAAACAGAAGTGTGTGCGATTGAAGATTGAAATGACTGAAATCATTCAGGAATACTTTGAAAGAGTGTCAAGGCTTCAAGCGAGGCGTGCTTTGACGCCACGTACCATTATCTTAACAATCGTGTAAGCCTCGAAAACTACATAAACAATGCTCTCAAACCAGCAGATGTTCTTTGTGCTGCTGGTGATACCTGTGATGATCCTAATCTTTTTGTGGATTTTTATAAGGCTGTTTCTCCACGTTATAAGAAGATTTTTGTGGTCTTTGGAAATCATGACCTGACCATTGGAAATCAGTCCTACTTCCGAAACAATCCTTTTACAACTTTTTTCTATTTTAATGGTCAGAAATATCTGGCCCATCTGAAAAATCAAAGTATCTGGCTTGCTGGACATACTCATTCAGCTCGCGCAAAAGATTTAGTTCAGGGAGACGGAAGAAGAATTCATTTGAAATTGAATCCAGTCGGCTATCCAGATGAAGATACAGGAAATGCAGAAAGAATGGATGAGTTTTTGATTAAGATGTAAAATATGGATGACAGAATGAACCGAGCAAAATTTTACGAATCTATAATCAATAATTCTCAAATTTAGGGAGCGACGGCATAGCCAGCACAATACTCTAGAGGAGCATTGTGAGCGAGTCTCCGAGCAGCTATGCTCTGAAGGCGTCTCTTTGCCCGCAGCGGTGGTAACGGCGATCAGAATGTGAATAAGCTGAATACCAAAGTTCATCAGGTCATTTCAGTGACCGCTCTCAGCGGGCTTACAGATGCGGAAGTTGTTCGCCTATGTTCAAAACTTGCTGCCATTATTAATAAGGATGTTACGAATATACCTGCGGCCTCCGGGTTATGAGGGGCACTTGGAGGTCGGTCTGCCCAAAGCTAATAGACTATAATTAGCTTCACTAGTGTTTATTTCAATGTCTGATACTTATTTATACCACTATAAAATTTTGAAATCAAGTCTACTAAAGCTTATAAAAGCCAGAAAAAAACATAATTTACGTAAAATTCTTACGTAAAAAAATTGTCCGTCGGGAATAGCACTCTACGGACAAAAATTAATCAGTTTTCGGTGTTTTACGTAAAAAGTCCCTGCGGCCTCCGGGTTATGAGGGGCACTTGGAGGTCGGTCTGCCCAAAGCTAATAGACTTTTATTAGCTTCACTAGTGTCTATTTCAATGTCTGATGCTTATTTATACCACTAAAAAATTTTGAAATCAAGTCAATTGATGTTCATAAAAGCCAATAAAAAACAGAAATTACGTAAAATTCTTACGTAAAAAAATTGTCCGTCGGGAATAGCACTCTACGGGCAAAAATTAATCAGTTTTCGGTGTTTTACGTAAAAAGTCCCTGCGACCTCCAGGTTTAAACTATACAAACAAATCATCCAAAGTAACAACAGACTGGATATTTGAGGAATATCCATTTTGTGCTAAGCCATACGTTGTAATCAATGTAGGGAAGATTGCATGCTTTGTTTCTGTAACTGTTGCAAGGTCGCTTATTCTGTTACGGATTTTTTCATCTTCTTCCTGCTTTAAGGTATATGTTGTTTCTGAATATTTCATTTCGCACAAATTAATAACCTGGTCATCACGTACAATAAGTAAATCTATCTGAGAGCCAAAAATTCCTTTTTCAGCATCGCTTTTGCAAGACCAGGAATTTACTTCTGTATGAACTCCAGAAATTCCAAGCTTTATTTTTATCTGTTTTATATGTTCAAGACAGACTCTTTCAAAAGCCAGGCCCAGCCAGTTATTTAAAGCCGGATTATTTATTTGATTAGCCCAGTAATGTTCATCAGTTGGATAGTTCTCTAAAAACTTATAATAAAACAAAGTGAAATTATCTATGAGCTGGAAAATTGAGCCTTTGGTTTTCATTCCAAATGCATTGTATTTTCTTATAAATCCGCAGCTTTCAAGCTCATCGAGTTTTACGGTCAAATCTCCTGAATTAGGAATATCTGTATTTTCAATGATTTCTTCTCGGGTCATACCGATTTTTTTTGTGCCTAGAACATTTATGATTTTAAGATATACTTCGGGATTCTTAAAAATCGAAGCATACAGATATTCAAATTCTTTTTTTAGTGGAGCATTTTTTTCAAATAAGATGGAATCGATATTTTGAACCAAACTGAGCCCCTTTTTCAAAAAACTCCAATAAAAAGGAACGCCACCAAAAATCATATAATATTGAAGAATTTGAATTCTATTAAAAGCAAGTTCATTTGATTTTATAAAGTCTTCACATTCTTTAAGAGAAAAGACTTGAAGTTGAATTTGCTCTGTAAGTCTGTTATAAAGACCGCCTTTATTATGGACAACTTTAGAAAGCATCCAGGAAGTAGCAGAAGCACACACAATAAGAATTACATCTTTTCGGGCAGATGCAAAGGCATTCCAGAAGTTTTCAAGAGCAATCATCAAATCACACTTAGGCGTATCCATCCATGAAAGCTCATCTATAAAAATAATTTTCTTTTTTTCTTGAGAGTCGCGGATTACATCTTTTAAGCCTTCAAATGCTTCAAGCCAGTTTTCAGGCTTTCTCTTAAACTTATATCCAGAATCTTTTAGTGATGATGTAAATGCGAAGAGCTGATCTTTTAGCCCACCATCTGATAAACCAGCATGCTGGAAAGTAAATTTATAATCATATGATTCTCTGATAAGGAATGTTTTTCCAACACGTCTTCGCCCATAAACAGCTACAAAATGTGACCTGTCATCTTTTGTAATTTTTTGGAGGAGTTCAATTTCTTCTTTACGACCGATTATCATAAAAATACCCTTATAATTTACTTAATCTATATATTTTAACCACTTTAAGTAGATTATAAGGGTATGAAAGAATTTTTGCAAGATTTTATCATAATGAATAAGTATTCAAAAGTTCATACATCTTTTCGTTTGCAGCCCAGCGAAAAATATTTCCGATTTCTTCTTCATCAATTGCATTTCTGAACAAACCTGGTGACCGGATTATTTCTCCTGCCTGACATGTTGCCTGATACGAACATTCTGCGCCACACAAATCAAGTAAGTCACCGTCAGATTCACCGTAATGCTTATAATGTGGGTTTGCTCCATTTTTAAGAAGTTCTTCTGCCTTTTGAAAATTCATCTTTTGAACGGCAATGTATAAATCTAAATCAATTTCTCGTATTCCTTTATAAATAAAATCTGTCTTTTTGCCTTCAAGAATATATTCTTCTATGTCATCTTCAAAAGACCAGCAGGCTGAACCAATTTTTGAAAAAGGAATTTCAATTTCTTGTAAACCCGCCTTTTCTTTGAACAGTGCTAATATCTTTTTTGCATTTTCATAATTTTTCTGAACTATCGGATTAAAAGATGTACTAAAATCGTGGTTAAGACAGATTTCCCAGCACTTGCTGATATAGTAAACAGGAATAGGGATTTCAAAATAATAATCCGAGCCAATATCTTTAAAAACGGTTTTATCGTATTTTTCGTTTTCTATTAAAGATTCTACAATTTCGTATTCGTTAAAAACTACGGCGAGGACCATAGGATCTGTGTAATGTTTGATTTTAGACATAATCATCCTCACTCTTTAATAATCTCTTTCCATTTCAAAATCTGAAAATCATTCGCATCCATACAGATATTTTTGTATTGTTCTGGATTTACTTTCTTATGAGGAAAAGATTTGTTGTACTCGCTTAAAAAATAATCTTCTGTTACCATTTTATTGTGGGAATGACCGTGAATGTTTATAAGACCGCTTTCTTTTTCTATAAAAACTGGTTCATGCGAAAAAATATAATTTCCAAACTGGAGAGGTCCCTTGTATATTGCATCAAAACCGAGATATTTAAAGTATTCAATATAATTCGGAAAAGGCTTTTTTCGTGCCCTAAAATCATGATTTCCAAGAATAAGGCACAGTTTTCGGTTCTTTTTCATCCGCATAATGTCTTGCATTATCCGATCATTTCCCAAACGTAGATTCAAAAATACATCACCGAAGTTCCAAATTAAGCAGTCTTCTGGAAGTGCATCAAATTTTTTAAAAATGAACTCATTCATTTTAGTACAACCTTCTGCTGAATATTCAAAAGGGCGGTTACAATATTTAATTATGTTTATATGAAACAGATGTAAATCGCTTGTGAGATATATCTTTTCTGGCGAATAACCTAAAGAGAAATCATCAGTTGTAATTTGTGTAATCATAGAAATATCTCCAAATAAAAGTCGGTAGAGGGCAGCACTCCTCTGTCGCATAATT
>JAFNQK010000379.1 GCA_017386165.1 Treponema sp. | reverse complement strand
CAAAGTTCATGCACAACTACACTGTCCAGAACTTCCGGTGGCATCAGCACAAGAAGACAATTGAAATTAAGATTCCCATTTACAGCACAACTTCCCCATCTGGATGACTGGAGCCTGATTGCAATCCGCCCATAAGTAACTCCGATCTTTTCAGCCCAGTACCCTACCCTTTCAGGAATGATTTTTCTCGCCTGCTTTTTTATCCTCTTCACTTCATCATCAGATAGAAGTCCCAAAGATTCCGCCTGCTCCACTTCCCTATTCTGCTTTTCAAGATGTTTTGTAATCCAGCCCTTTTTTGCAACAAGGAACTCCTGAACCGTGCGTTCGGTTGTTCCATAAGGAGCTTTAACAAGCACTTTGTTATCAGCCATTATGCTGACCGAAATTGAGCGGCGTCGGGATTTCTGGATGATGTAGGTGATTTGCATAGAATTATTTATTCATCCATTACTTCTATTAGGAAACTTACAGGTCTAAATCCATCATTACAGCTTATCATTGCTGATTTAGGATTCTTCATCCAACCGTCGTAAATATTTTCACCACCATGTGCCAGAGTCATTACAAAAGGAGAAATGCTTTCCCATGCAGATTCACACATACCTTCAGGACGCTGCCATCCGTTTGCCATAAAGACCTGTCCTTCCTGAATATCACAGGCGTGCTGAATGGGATTTTCGTATTTTTGCTGCAAATCCTTATAATCTGCTTTACGGATTGCGGTGATTTTTATTTTGTGCATTGTTTATTCTACCCCCAGGTATTTATCTAATTGTGCGTTTATTTTGCCTTCTTCTCCCGAACCTTTTGTACTTAATCTCAAAAGAGGTAATCCAATTTGCTCAAAGATAGCATTCTTCTTTAAGTCTCGTTCTGCCTGTTTTGTTCCCTTTTTATGGTAGTTATAGCCATCAACTTCTATTCCAAAGAGAATCTCTTTTGTGACTCGATTGAAAACTGTAAAGTCCACATGAGCCCAGCTCCGGTTTGCAAAAGTAGAAAGTTCTTCCGGTAGTTCACCTATGTAGTTTTTATTTACAACATCTTTCAAAGGCATTTCAAAAACAAAACTAAACTTTGAGTATTTAGGTTCTTCAAAGATTTTTGTAAGCAGCGTATTCATTGCATTTTCAGAGTCATATTTTGATATTTTATTGGCAGCCTTAAGATACTTAAATTTAGCTTCTGTATCTTTCGTGTAGAAGAAATCAAAAATCGAATTAACCTTACTATCTTCAATACTAAAATTGTTATACTGAATATATTTTAATAAAGCGACAAGATTAGAGTTTTCCGGTTGTTCATTTCCAGACAAGACAACAGCGAGTTTTTTCTTAGCACGTGAAATTGCGACATTAAGCATATTAGCATCATCTGCAAAACTTGTAATTTCATTATCTACAGTGGAAATAATAATATTGTCTTTTTCTCGTCCCTGATATTTATGAACGGTAGCTGCATCTATACCAGGAATTTGAGAGCGAATTGCATCCGTCTGATTATTATATGGTGCAATAATTCCAAGATTTGCAATTTCTTCTTCAGTGTATTTTGGAAGAATTTCCTCTTTGATTACATCAATTTGACGCTGATTATAATGGTCTTTACAGAAGTTACCTGGAGTTGTTTTAATTGCT
>JAFNQK010000378.1 GCA_017386165.1 Treponema sp. | reverse complement strand
GCATAGAAAAGGAAAAGTTCCAGCAAAACGTCTGCAATCAGGAGGATAATGTTCAGCTTTCTAAGTTTGCCCTTTGCGATTACTGCGGTGATTATGTCAGAAATCATGGCAAGTGGATTGAGAAAAAAAGAAAGGGGAAGGGCGAACGGCAAAAAAGGAGAGTCGCAAACACAGTCATTTAAGGGGTAGACAGTAAAGACCAGGCCCGTTATCAAAAAGGCCAGCGAAAAGATTGCATTTGTAAGCGAGAATATTTTGGATAATTTTTCTTTCATAACTTACCATAGTTTAGCTCAAAATTTGCCGTTTATAAAGCTCTGTGATGATGTCTTTGTGGCTTTTGGGGAGAGGAGTGGATCTTTCTCCTATAGAGCCTTGTTTTCTCCTATTTTGTATGTTAAAATAGGAGAAAGCCTAAGCCGTAGGAGAATAAAAATGCGGACTTTTGATTATTCAAAACTTCAAAACTGTACACTTGATACTGAAATCTTAGGATTTATTTCTAAAATAAGAGAATACAAAGGCCGGCAGGAACTTTTTGTGCATCAAAAAAAAGACAAACTCGATAAACTGGTAGAAATTGCTAAAATTCAAAGTACAGAAAGCTCAAACAAAATTGAAGGTATTGTCACCACAGAATTACGAATCAAACAGCTCGTTGCTGATAAAACTACTCCCCGTAACCGTGACGAAAAAGAAATCATGGGCTACCGTGATGTTCTTAATATCATCCATGAAAACTTCGAATATATTCCTATCAGCTCAAATTATATTCTCCAGCTCCATAAGTATTTGTATCAATATGCAAGTCCTGATTTTGGAGGCAAATTCAAGAATGTTCAAAACTATATTGTTGCAACCATGCCGGACGGAAGCAGCCGAACGCTTTTTACACCATTAACGCCGGTTGAAACTCCAGAGGCTGTTCAAGAGCTTTGCGAAACTTTTAATCGTGCAATGGACTTGGGCGAAATAGAACCTTTGCTTTTAATTGCGAATTTCATCAAAGACTTTTTGTGCATACACCCCTTCAATGATGGAAATGGAAGAATGTCCAGGCTTTTAACAACGCTCTTGCTGTATCGTTCAGGATTTGTCGTATGCAAATATATAAGTCTTGAAAAGAAAATCGAAAAAACAAAAGACACTTATTACGATGTCCTTGAAGCTTCTTCTGAAAACTGGAACGAAAACACAAATGACAACACACCGTTTGTAAAATATCTTTTGGGAATAATCCTTTCCGCATACAGGGATTTTGAAGAACGGCTAAAGCTGATAGATGAAAAACTTTCCGCAACTGAAACCATCGAAAAAGTTATCAAAAACCGTATCGGAAAATTTACAAAGAGTGACATTCAGGAAGAATGCCCTGCCCTTGCCCGCCAGACTATCGAAAAAGCCATCAAAGGACTTTGTGATACAGGCAAAATAGAAAAGAAAGGCAGCGGACGAACAACCTACTATGTATGCAAAGATTTGTAACTAAAAAAAAGAAAAAATCATTCAGTCGCTTACAGTGCGGCCACCCCATTCAATGGAGTGTTCTTTTTCGCGGGCTATGGTTTTGTCAAAGTCTGCTTGCGGTGAGCAGTTTTTTTCTATTTGAAGGGCGGTTTTGTGCAGGCGTTTTAGGCATTCGCTTTTGTCTTTGTAGCCCAGCTTGGATTTTTCTATGGAATCTCCCAGAATGCGGATTGATTCGTCGTAGATGTTTAGCGGTACCGGGAAGGG
>JAFNQK010000377.1 GCA_017386165.1 Treponema sp. | reverse complement strand
TGCATTCACAGTCATGCAAACTTATATATTCAATTGTATTTTCGCTTATATATTTCCAATTTCCTTCGTTATTCACTTATTTTTCCTTCGTAAGCAGGCCAGTGCGCCTGTCGTCATAACAACTGGTTGTACCGCACGCGGCTTGACCGGTTTGTCGGCTTTGAAGCTTTGAAAATCATTAAGGCCCCAGGCTTATTGTGCTATGATAGATAAGTCCGTCAGGGCACGATATCCTAAATACTCTAAAGGAGGACCTTAATGAGATTCTATAAGAACCAACATCAATTCTACATCGGAATCGATTTACATGCAAGAGCAATGTATGTATGTGTCGTAAATAATTCCGGAGAAACCGTATTCCACAAAAACATGGCGTGTTCAAGAGAAAATCTGGAGCTTGTGACCGACACTTTCGGTAAAGACATCGTAGTCGGCGTGGAATGCATCTTTACATGGTACTGGGTAGCGGACTTCTGTGCGGAGCGAGGGATTGACTTCGCGCTGGGGCACGCCTATTACATGAAGTCAATCCACGGGGGAAAGACGAAGAGCGACAAAATCGATTCGGAGAAGATAGCGAACATGCTCCGTGGAGGAATGTTTCCTACGGCATACGCCTATCCGAAAGATAAGCGTGCGACGCGGGACTTGCTCAGGCGCAGGCTCTTCTTCGTCAGGCAGCGCGCAGAACTCTCAGTCCATCTGCAGAACACAAACCATCAGTACAACATAAATGAACCCCTTGCTTCTTCACGGATGAGGAGTGAAGTATACAGGAACACGATTCCCGACAAGTTCCGCGATCCGGCAACTCTGCAGATGGTGAGCGCGGACCTTGCCATGTTCAAGTCTTACAACGACATAATCACAAAACTTGAGTTCCAGATTGAGGACAGCATGGAAGTGCAGGATCCTGTTTCGTACAGCATCATCAATTCTGTTCCGGGCCTCGGCTTTATCCTCTCCCTTACAATTCTTTACGAGATTGATGACATCCATCGTTTTCCCGATGTAGGCAAGTTTATCTCCTACTCCCGTCTCGTGAAGTGCTCCCATGAATCGGCCGGCAAGAGGGAGAAGGGCGGTCATAATAAAATCGGAAACGTGCATCTGAAATGGGCGTTTTCAGAAGGGGCGGTACTCTTCCTCCGTAATAACGAGCGGGGGCAGAGGTGGCATGATAAGCTTGTGCAGCGGTATGGAAAGGCAAAGGCCATGAGCATAATTGCACAGAAACTCGGACGTACTGTTTATTACATGCTCAAGCGGAAAGAAGCTTTTAATCCCGATAGGTTTTACGGGGACAAGAAAATTGAAAACAAGGACAGTGGCGGCGAGCATCTCGCATAACTGAAGCGTATACGGCGGGGCTTTTGAAAAATGAAGATTATATGCGGCTTAGACCGCCCCTCATTCTTTCTGTCCCGGATGCCGTGACTTCCAGAGCTTTGAATGGACGCTGCCACTGCGCCTTTTTATATTTTTGTTTTTGTTGAAAATAAATAAGCGGACTGTCCCTGCCTTGACCTGCCCATATAACTATCGGCATCGTATGATGACCATCTTATTTTTGCTTCAGGCTTGGCACGGGTACCGGTTCACCTTCACGCAGGGGCGTTCGGCATTTTTGGCGGACGCTGCGTCACTCGCGTCCTTGTTTCCAAAAATGTCTTCGTGCCGGAAATCTGATTTTTCAGCTTTGCCGTGACCGACTATATGTATGTCGCAGCAAGCTGCTTACATTCAGGACGCTTTTCCTGGAATCTTTTTCTGAATTGCAATTCAGGCTTTGCTTTTTTTATTTTGAACGGAAGCTCTAC
>JAFNQK010000376.1 GCA_017386165.1 Treponema sp. | reverse complement strand
CTTCGTTAAAGGCAAAATATGGGAAGTCGATAATCCATGCAAAGTGGAATTCATCGTTTGGATTGTAAAGGTTCAAGTCTTTTCCAAGCTGTTTGCGGACTGCACCTAAAGCAGTACAAGCAAGCTGCCAGTTTTCGTCTGAAACGAACAAAAGAAGGTCGTTCTTTTCTGCCCCAAGTTTTGAGCAGATTTCTGCTTCTTTTCCGGCATAGAATTTGCTGATTCCACCTTCAAATACGCCTTCGGCATTAACTTTCATCCATGCAAGACCATTAGCTTTGTATGTTTTTGCAACGGCTTCAAGGGCTTCTACCTGTTTGCGGCTGTATTTGTCTGCAACATTCTTTACAACGAGAGCCTTCAAACCAGAGCGTTTGTGGCGCTGAATGTCGCGGCCGGCATTTGCAGCTCCTGCCTTGAATGCGTTGAAATCTGCCAAATCTGCCATGAATGTTGCGTCCTGCATCTTCATGTCAAAGCGCAAATCCGGCTTATCGCTTCCGTAAAGATCAAAAGCGTCTTCCCAGGCGATGCGGTCAAACTTAGCTGGCAAATCATAGTTCAAAGTCTTTTTAAAGATGTACTGCATCATTCCTTCTGTTGTAGAAAGAACTTCTTCGCGGTTTGTAAAACTCATTTCCATATCAATCTGAGTAAACTCAGGCTGACGGTCACCGCGGGCATCTTCATCACGGTAACAGCGGGCAATCTGGAAGTACTTGTCGAATCCAGAAACCATCAAAAGCTGCTTGTAAAGCTGTGGTGACTGTGGAAGTGAATAGAATTTTCCAGGGTGAACGCGGCTTGGAACAAGGTAGTCCCGGGCTCCTTCTGGAGTTGATTTAATGAAAGTAGGAGTTTCGATTTCCAAAAATCCCTTTGAAGTCAAATATTCGCGGGTTGCAAAAGTAACCTGGCTTCTAAGGATGATGTTCTGCTGCATTGGGTCGCGGCGGAGGTCAAGATAGCGGTACTTTAAGCGCAAATCTTCGTTTGGAAGAACAACTGTTCCGTCCTTCTGGCGTACTTCTTCAATACTGAAAGGAAGTTCCTGGCTGGTTGTAAAGATTTCGATGTCGTTTGCTTCAACTTCGATTTCACCGGTTGCCATATCCTTGTTGATATCTTTTTCTGCACGGGCAGCTACAACGCCTTCAACTGCAATACAATATTCACTCTTGAGGCTAGAAGCAATCTGTTTAACTTTATCGCTTGCCTTGTCGCCAACCATAACCTGTGTGATTCCATAACGGTCGCGGAGACGAATAAAAACAAGACCGCCCAAGTCGCGGGTACGGCTTACCCAACCATTCAATACAACTTTCTTACCAACATCAGCGGCACGCAATTCGCCGCAAGTAACTGTACGCTTTGTGTTTTCCATATTTTTTCCTAAACATTTCTATTTTAATGAGATGGCGCTTTTTGTACAATTAGCCAGTCAGAACATCTTGTGCACTACACTAAATTACATCCGCTCTTTCTTTCCTCCGGGTGTGCAACTTCAAAGCCGCAATGGGCTTCCATATTTAACTCGCGGAGTTCTTTGATGCCGTCGATGTAGAGCTGGTAGTTGATGCCGGTGGATTCGTAGCCGCAGCCTACATCGTAGTCGTCACCGAGGGAGTCGCGGATGATTTGTTCGCGCTGCTGGCGGGTTGTGTCTTTTATTAAAATGCTTGCCATAGGGTTCCTCGTGTTATAAAGATTAAAATAAATGCACTTTTTAGTCTGGTAAATAGCTTTAAAACAAAAGTAACCGAAGTTACACCAAGAGTAACCGCGGTTACCTATAATCCTTTCACTTGATGGGTGATTTATTTAGTAGCGTCCACCAACTACAAAGTTATCGTTATCAGGGTAAACAACGATTGTCTGCTTGTTGTCAGGGATTCTTGTTGAAGAATAGTTGTAGAGTTCTTCTAATGTAACTTTGTTGTCGCTGTCAGAATCTGCTTCCATTGTTACAGCTTCTTTTGCATCGTAGTCCCAGCCTAAACCTTTAGCCCATCTTGATGTAGCAAAACCGATGTAGTTAGTCCATGTCCATGAGTATTCTGTTTTGCTAGAAGAGCAGAGTACATGGAATCTTTCGCTTGCTAATTCTGAACTGCGGCTGTTTGAAGATTTAAAGCTTGAAATGAATTCTTTTGCAAATGTGTCTTCTTCTACGCTGCGGCCGATGATGTTTCCTGAGTGACAGCTGTCGATGATGAATACAACTTCACCACGAACATAGTTGTCCAGCATTGTTCTTACGATTGGGCCATTCCACCATCCGTCTGTTGGGAGAGCGAGCCATCCTTCTGAAGAACCATGGCAGTTGATGTAGATGTAGCTTACATCGTTGTCGTCTGTGTCCTTGAAAATTGTAGCAAATTTGTCTTCAATTTCTGCTAAAGTCAAATCTGTATAAGCTTCAACAGTTTCCATATG
>JAFNQK010000375.1 GCA_017386165.1 Treponema sp. | reverse complement strand
TTCCTGCATCGCGGACTACTGGAGCCAGACCAGAAAGACTTGATAGAGAACTTTGTTTTGCACCTGCTAATTCCTGGATGCCTTTTTTGCAGTATTTATTTTTTGAAAGAGGAATTGCAAGTACAGTTGGTGAAGTAAAGGTTCTTTCAATATTTGGAACAACAGAAGGAATAAAACTTGTGTCGTATTTTGAAATTACTTCATGGTCAAAGGTTCTGTGCTGACTTAAAGTCATAAATGCGATTGTCGTAAGGGAATCAGGAGAAGCCATAAAAGCTTTTACATCACGGTTGCTCAGCTGCAAAAAGTTTTTTGGAAGAAGCTCGTATTTTTTCCATTCCTGAATCATTTTGCCGGTTTCATAAAATTCGCCGTCGATGCTAAACATTTCTGTAACAAGATTCTGGAAGGACTGGGTTGAAGTTTTTCCGGTTTTAAGATTGACCTGGATTTTTTCTACAACGCGGTTGTAGGCATCGATTCCGGAAACTGATTCGAGTAAAGCTCCCATAAAATTAACAAAATCGATGTCGTCGGCAGCCGGGAAAATGATTGGTGCCATTGTTGAGGATTTTGTCTTTTGCGCTAGAGTCTGGATTTCGCTCCATACCAGGACATTGTCAATTCCGCTGGATTTAGCTTTGGCCATATTAAAAGCGATTTCGTAGTTGTCTGATAAAAGTGGAACACCGGTTACGAGATTTTTTGAGAGGATTGCGGTGCCTTTTACGGAGTTGGTCATTTTGTTCAATATTGAGGAATCGAGACCGGTTTTGCGCTTTGAAGCGATTTTAGCAGCGTAGTTGGCGTTTTCTCCTGAATACATAAAAAGAATATCTGGTTTTCTCTGGCCTTTGAGGGCATATTCAAGAGATTTTTCGCTGTCGAGAACAACGTATTCAAATGGTGCTGATTTTTTATTCTTTCTTTGATAAGTTGAATTTAAAACTTGAGTTATGGCATCCACTGTTTTTTCAGGAAGTCCGTAAAAGCCTGCAAGGGGTTTTCTGTTTAATGCACCGAGAGTTATTAAAAATACGGCGATAAAAAGGATAATACAGGTTGAAATAAGTAAAACAATATTTTTAAGTGTAGGTTTAAATTTCATACTTACATTTTACCACACTTTTATTATTGATTATAGAGAAAAGTCTACCAACATGGGCAAACTTGCGATAAAATATAAATATGACTGCAGAAAAACCAAGAAAAGAATTATCTGTTCAGGAAAAACAATTGATTGCGCGAGCAAAACTGGTTTTAATGCATTATTTAAAAATGTCCGAAGACCAGGCCCATAAGTTTATCGAAAAGCAGAGTATGAATTTGCGCCAGAGTAAGGTTACAACAGCCATCAGCATTCTAAATACCTACGAATTAAAGAACTTTGTTTTGGACGAGTAGGTTTCTTTTCCATATATATGAATTTTATTGCCGTTTGTGCTTCGAATTTATTATATTTAAAGAAAATAAAAATCACCGTTGATTGAGCCTGTCGAAATCAATTTCAAGATGGTTTCGACAGCCTCAACCATCGCTCGAGGCAAAAACACATGGCAAAACACGAATTTCAAACTGAAGTAAATCAGCTTTTACAACTTTTAATTCATTCTTTGTATTCAAACAAAGACATTTTTTTGCGCGAAATTGTAAGTAACGGTTCGGATGCTCTGGATAAGCTCAAGTATCTTACA
>JAFNQK010000041.1 GCA_017386165.1 Treponema sp. | reverse complement strand
GAAGTTTTGGGAATTGCCGCAACAATGGAAGAAGCTTTGTTCAAGGGCTTGATTGGTGCCGGCTACAACATGAAGCGAAGCGGTGGTGTTCTTTTCAGTGTACGCAAAACTGACCGCTACGAGCTTCCTGAACTTGCCCGAAAATTCTACGATATGGGATTCAAGCTTTACGCAACAGAAGGAAATGCAAAAACTCTCCAGGACTTTGGAATGGAAGTTCAGGTTGTAAACAAGATTCACGAAAATCCTGACGACAACCTTTTGACTTTGCTTGATACAGGTAAAATCGATTACGTAATTTCAACTTCTGCAAAGGGTCGCGATCCTCGCGCAGACAGCGTTAAGATGCGCCGCCATGCAGTAGAACGAGATATTCCATGTCTTACTGCAATTGATACTGCAAATGCTCTTGCAAACTGTTTAATGAGTCATTACAGCGCAGAAAACGTTGAACTTATCGACATCAATGATTTGAGAGAATCTAAGCAGACTGTTCACTTTACAAAGATGCAGTCTACCGGTAACGACTTTATTCTTATCAATACTGATGAACAGGAAATCCACAATCCTGGCGGACTTGCAGTTCGTCTTTGTAATCGTCGTTCTGGTATTGGTGCAGATAGCCTTATTCTTGTTAGTTCAAGTGATAAGGCAGATGCAAAGATGCGCTTCTTTAACCTCGATGGTTCAGAAGGAAATATTGCTGGAAACGCTATGCGTGCCGTTGCAAAGTATCTTTATGATAACAATATTCGCGGAATTGCAGACAAGCATTCCAAGAGTACAGATCCAACCTGCGAGATCACACTTGAAACTGCAGTAGGTATCAAAAAACTTACAGCATACAAGCTTAATGGAAAAGTTTCTTCTGTAATGATTGATATGGGAGAACCAGAATTTACTCCAGAGAGCCTCCCAACAACTCTTGAACCTTCAAAGGGCGGATGCATCGTAGATGTTCCAATGACAATCGATGGAATGAACTACAATGTAACTTGTGTAAGCGTTGGTAACCCACATTGTGTTGTATTCTGCGGCTTTGTAGATAAGGTAAATGTTGAACGTATTGGACCTCTGTTTGAAAATAATTCTGTATTCCCAGAAAGAACAAATACCGAGTTTGTTCGTGTTGTAGGACCAAACGAACTCAAGATGCGTACCTGGGAACGCGGTAACGGTGAAACTCCTGCCTGCGGTACAGGTGCCTGTGCAGCAGTTATTGCAGCAGTTTTGAATGGTTACTGCAAAAAGAACGAAAATATTACTGTAAATGTTCGCGGCGGTAAGCTGATTGTTAAATATACAGGTCAGACAGTTTATCTTACTGGTCAGACAGAAATGCTTTACTCCGGTGATGTAACTATCTAATGAAAATTAAAAGTAATTTAAAAGCCGGTAAAATCTCCTTTGGGATGGTTTTATCGGTTTTGTTGTTTATCGCAACGGGTTGTACTACCACCCGGTTTACAAGATTAAATACTTCAAGGTCTCTCTCGGATAATGGCTATCACATTTTTGAGGATAGTTTTACCTTCAGCAATATTGAAGAATTAAAAAATCAGCGTTTTATTTTTTTAAGACTTTATAATCCTGTTTATAAGCGGGCTTTTTCAAGTGGAAGTATTCTTCAGGCTGGAATTAATATTGTAGAAGTAAATGACATCAACGCAAGTCATGCTTCCATTGGATTTTCGCTAAAAGACGATTTTTACGGTTTGACTCTTTTTTCTCGTCCGCAGTTTAAGGTTGAGCACTGTATGGAGCCTCGCAAAAATGAATACATGAGGCAGTTCAAAATCAGCAAATCTATTCAAACAGTACTTGGATTAAAAGTAACAGAAGAAGAGTATCAGAACGTTCTTGATATGGTGAGCGACTT
>JAFNQK010000040.1 GCA_017386165.1 Treponema sp. | reverse complement strand
TTCAATTGCAGAAAGATCTATAAAACCATTTGTTCTTGGCCGCAAAAACTGGCTTTTTGCAGGTTCTGAAGATGGCGCTCGTTCCAGCTGTCTCTTGTTTTCGTTAATTGAATGTGCTAAAATACATAATATAAATCCAGAGGATTATCTTCGTTGTATTTTTGAGCAGACAGTTGATACTGATAACTGGACCGAAGATGACTGGAAACAACTCTTACCTTGGAACATAAAAATCACGTCTTTTGAAGCCCAAGGTGTCTGGATGGTGCCCCAGGGGGCCCAAAATTGACGGACACAGTAAAAATCCTAAATTTATAACTTTTTATAATCTATCTTCTGTCGACCTTGAATAAAATACACTATATTGTAAGCGTCTAATTAACACCCCCTACGAATAAAAATTTGCATGCCATATAATCTTCTTGATTTTTAAGATCAAGGAGATTTTTTTATGATATTCCCAGTCAAAAGAGTCAAAGAAGAACTCATCAACGAGTTTGCAGTTTCAAACATGGATATTGAAACTTTCAGTCAAATGCAATAACAAGTTTGTCCGGATAATGACCAGAAGACCATTCAACTGAAAGAAATAAATCTTCCAGTTCAGTTGCTGTAAAATCTTTGATTTCTTTGTATTCAATCTTCATATTATCTGCCCCCTATAATAATGCTGCCATTTTCTTTCCGCACCAGACACCTGCAATACATCCTACTACAATCAAAGCCACAGACAGGCCGCATAAACCGTAGTTTTTTGGTAGACAGAATGCTATAGGCTTCCAGGCTGAAGGCTGTGATGTTCCCCGTGATGATTACATTTAGCTTCAAAGTTGCCTTTGAGTTCGCCTTTTGCAAACTTTTCGGCTGCTTCATCTGCAGAACCTGTGATGCCTGGCACTTCCTTTAAGCCGGAAGCGGCAATGGCATCAATAGCACCCTGCCCTCTGTTTCCGAGAATCAGAGTTTCTACTCCAAGGCTCTTAAGGTATGGAGGCAGTGCATGATGTCCGTTTCCTCCGTTATCGATTACTTCTGAAGAAATGACTTTTCCGTCTTCGATTTCGTAAATCTTGAAATACTGTGTTTTTCCAAAATGCTGGAATACGTTTCCAGTTTCTTTTTCGTAGGTTGCTGCTATTTTCATAAGACCTCCAAATAATCTATCTTGATTATACTGAGAAACTCCTTGTTATGCATTAACCCTCGCATTGATGAGTCCAACTAAATTTGATAATCTGATACTACTGCCAGCGGCCTTACACATTTAATAAACCGCAGCTGTGTTTTATCATCCACATACCCCTGGGCTCTGTAGAACTGATGGGCTTGAGTTCTTGTGCCGCCGGAGTTCAGGCGGACTGTATTGATTTTGTGATCGAGCGCCCACTGCTCTGCCTGCTTCAAAAGTGCGCTGCCAATTCCCTGGCGGCGGAAATCTGATGATACGGCAAGGCCCAGAATATTCGACATTGGAGGGAAATACAGTACATCATATCTTTCAATATGAATTACACCGGCAAGGCGGCCCTGCACTTCTGCAACAAAAACGGCTTCCCTGCTGGCATCAAGACCGGCAAATTGTTTTTCAACGATTTCCTGTGTACACTCGGCGTATCCTAAATCATTTTGAAAAAGGCTGCACATCTGTGTAATGTCTGCAGCTGCAGCCTCACGGATTATTATATCATTCATATCTATTCCTTCCACGAGCAAGAGCAAGTGCGAATAAATCAAGTATAACAAAAATAATTGATTTTGAAACTAAATAATTCGGGAAAATCCGCAGTACTTCATCATAAAATTCTTTTGAGTGATTCATGTGTCGGTGTCGATAAATCTCCACCCCTGCTGTAGAACGATAATCCTAAAACAACCCTTACGGCTTGTTTTTTAACGGATTTTCGATTTTAGCAGGTGGCATAGTTCGTGCACCACTACACTATCAAGGATTTCAGGCGGCATCAGTACCAGAAGGCAGTTGAAATTGAGATTCCCGTCTACAGAACAACTTCCCCAGCGTGACTTCTGCAGGCGGATAAAGATACGGTTGTAGGAAACCCCGGCCATTTTAGCGTAGTAGTCTACCCTTTGCGGAATCACCACCCTAGCCTTTTTCTTGATTTGTCTGATGTCTTCTTCTGTGAGCGGGCCCATGGAGTCAGCCAGTTTTGATTGCTTTTCAATCTTTTCAAGCTGCTTTGTAATCCAGTCCTTTTTTTCGCGGATAAAGTTTTCTACTACAAAAAGTCGGTGTTCCAAGCGGCACTTTTACGATGACTTTCTTGTCATCTGCCACATGGATACTCATTGAGCGTCGTCGGGATTTCTGGATTACGTAGGTTATTTCCATGGAACTGGTTTATTTTTTCTGAATTCCGCAGGCTGGACCTGCCAGTTGAGCAGCTTTCTTTGCTTCTTCTTCTGGATCATTAAGAATGTCATTATATTCAGGATGTTTTGAAAACCATCTGATAGAATATGAACAGGTTAATTCTGCCTTTATCCCCTGCTTTCTCAGTTCATTTGCAACATATTCAGTGATTTTTCCGGCCAGCCCCTGCCCGTTCATTTCTGGAACAACTTCTGTATGAACAATATTTACAAGACCTGGTTTTACTTCCGGGTATTCAAGAATAGCAATCTGTTTACCGTTATCGTCTTCAATCCATGTTTTGTTGTTTTCTGATTTGTAAGTCATATCTTACCCCTGTACCTTGTGCATAACGTAGCGTACCTTCCCTATTACACGGAAGTCCTGGCTTTCGTCGCCTTCAGTCATTTCTTTGTATTTTGGATTATCAGAAAGAATGTGGACACAATTTTTATCCCGCTGAAGGCGTTTTACAAAGGCTGCACCCCGGTAGTTGATGGCGTAGATTCCGTCTGTGCCGTCATAGCCGAAATTATCATAAAGAATAATATCGTTATCAAAAAGAGTCGGCTCCATGGAGTCACCGCGGACATAGGATGCACACATGTTTTCCCGGTATTTTTTCAGGTGTGAAGGAAGCGCAACATAATCAATTATATCAGCTGTATCCGGGAGTTCCTGTCCCCTACCTGCAGAAAAGGCCTGCTCATAAACGGGGATATTGATTACATCCTCTGTCAGACGGTCGGGATAAACCTTGAACTGTTCCATTGTCATTCCGAAAGATTCGATAATTTTGGTTCCGTCATCAATGTTCGGGAGGCGCTTATAATAAATCCAGTTTCGCAGCGTACCGATAACAATGCCGGTTTGCTCGCAAAGCCATTCCTGGTTTTTGCCCTGCTCTGAGAGAATCGCCTTTACTTTATTCCAAAAGATTTCTGCATCCATACAGTTGTACCGAACCTATAAAAACTTCAGTTTTTATAGGTAACCCTAAAGTGCGATGTTTTTACTCCTGCTATTTTCAGGAGTAAAAACTCGTCATTATAAATAAAAAGTTCCAAAGGAAGTTTTTATTTATAACGAGTATACAATGATTTCTAAAATAAATATATCACTAATCAGTGATATAAAATATTGACAATTCACCAAACAAGAATTATCATAAAACTATGATTACAGGATTCCCAAAGTCAAATGCGTTAAAGCCTGACTTCGATTTCATCTTTTGTCACAAGACTTTCCGGAGAAACCTGGCATTCCACAGCCACTACTTTTACTCCTTTTTCATGTGCAGTTTTAAGTGCGTCGGCAAAATCTGCGTGGGTTTGGCGATTAGGGGTAAAATACTTGCAGCCGGACATCTGAACAATCATCAAAATCATGCTTTCGTATTGACCGCTCTGGGTAAGAGAAGTCAGTTCCCTTACGTGTTTAAGACCGCGGAGAGAAGGTGCATCCGGAAAAAGCGCCACATTATCTATTTCCAGAGTAACGCCTTTGACTTCGATTAGCATCTTGTGCTCCAGTCCTTCGTTGTCTTTATATTCAGCATAAAAATCAAAACGGGAATCTCCCAAAGTATATTCAGACTTTAGCAGCTTGAGCACTGGAAAATATGTTTTATTCTGGTTAATCCATTCCCTGGCAACTTTATTTGGTGCCTGGCTATCCATGTTGATGAGCTGTGTTTTTCCTGTACATTTTTCTACACCGATTAAATCGTATTTAGTTTTTCGTGATGGATTTTCACTTTCTTCAAGGTAGACAGTAGCATTTGGTAAAAGCAGTTCCTTGCAGCGGCCTGTGTTTTTTACATGTACGGTTTCTCTTTTATCATCTAGCAGAACATGGGCAATAAAACGGTTTGGGCGGTCTAAAAAAATAGCTTTTCGAATGTGAGCGTAGCGCATAAAGCAATTATATCACGGATGCCTGCTCATTTAAAAAAATTACAAATAATTGCTTGGAGTTTTGATTGGAACTGTTTTTACGGCCTTGATTCGTTCTTCATCTGCCACGACAGCGATTGTACTTACCATGTCAGCCAACGGTTCTTTATTCAGAAATTACCCTTACCTTAAAACTGTCCGCCATCAGCTCTATTTCCGTAGAAATATTCATAACCTTGCCTTCTATTTTGCACGGCTTATGAAGTACACCTGTCAATGTACGGCTCTGTTTAATAGAAAGATTGCAATCTGTTCCAATTGTTGAAATACGAGGTTTCGCTTCGAGCAGTGTACTTATTAGTTCTCTGTCCTTCCTGCTCACAAGTAACGTTACCGTTAGCATCATACTGATAATACAAGTTCCCCGCATGAATCAACCGATGCGCATACTTTTCATCATACTCATAATCAAAGGTATATTTCATATTATCACCATTTTCTACAGGCGGTATCCGCTTGCTTACGCAAGCGGTCGCGCTTTTCGCCGTTTCAGCCACTTCCTTCGTTCGTTCATTGCTCTCACTCCCTCAGTCCAGTGGCCGCCTTCGGCGCAGCTACAATCGCTAACCCGAAATTTTGATTACACAAAAAAAAGACTAACCAGTTTCATCCAGTTAGTCCGATTTATCTAATATTCTAAAGCTGCATTATAGGACAGCCTTCCATCTTTGCCCAACGAAGCACTGCATTTAATCTCTGGAGGTACCCTTTTTCGCCAGGAGTTTTTAACCAATCGATTGTATCCATATCAATTCTTGCAGATACTGCAACTTTTCTTGGACGCCAGTTTTTAGGATAAAGTTCCTTAGCCTGAGAATCCGTAAGTTCAGGAATATCTGAAAAGTCTATTGGACGTTTTTTTAATTCAGCAATATCCTCAGCGGTTAATGTTTTTACAGTATTCATTATAAACCTCCTCTTCCTTAGACGATGCAAGTCGTGCAGAAATAATCCTAATTCTTTTTCTCTCTGTGTAAGAAGTCGCAACAACTATAATTCCATTTACACAGCCAAGTCCAAAATACCTTACTTCATCCATTGTTGTATATACATTTTTATAATACGTCAATAAGATAAAAAAAATGGCGGGGTATATCCCCGCCTTTCGGTGGACCAGGAACGCATATTGTTCAGCCCAAAAATATTTCAATCAAAATAAATTTAAACATTACTTATGAAAAAATCAAGTAATCAAAGTTCAAATATTTCTGAAAAAAGATTTTTATCGTCGTCTGACCAATTTGTATATCCTATTTTTCTTTGAAACCATCGAATATCCTTCTTGTCAATTGTTGCGTTATATGATTTTTTTAATTCAGCCATTAATTCTAACGCTTGCTTTCTATTATGAGTTTTCATGAATGTAAGATTTGACGGTCCGGCTGTTTTTATACAGAAATGCATTGAGGTTCTCTACTCTGAAAGTAAAATATGAAGAGGCTTTAGCTGAATATGAAAAGTGCAGATGTACAAGTCTTGGAAGGCTTGTGGCAAATAGAGAGCTTCCCGTTTTGAAGAGAGCAAAGGTACTGCTGGATGGGCTGAATAATTAACTGCCCACCTTGAGTCATGCTTCAGCCTAGTCCTGACGTTTCATGATAAAGTTACCTTTCAACATTTTGGTCTGCAGAATATTTACAAAGGCAGATGGGTCTGTTTTTTTGATGGAACGCATCAGCTTGTCTTCTTCATCTGAGGACACTACGGTATAAAGCATATTGCGTTCCGCCCCCTGATAACAGCCCTTTCCAGTAAAAAGAGTTGCATCATGCCCGGTAACATCGCGGATTACATGAATTAGTTCATCGGTCTTATCAGAGATAATGAATAAAGTGGATTTTTGATAACGCTTGTAAAGATTATTGAGAATCTGAGTGCTTACAAACTGA
>JAFNQK010000374.1 GCA_017386165.1 Treponema sp. | reverse complement strand
GGTTATATGGGTGATGACGGAAAAGGGCTTGCAGGAATCGAATATTCAATGCAGGAACAGCTTCAGCCTATGCAGGAAAAAGGAAATCCAAATCCTGTTCCAAGCAAAAATGTCTATCTCACCATTGATGCAAACATGCAGTACAAGCTTGAAGAAATTGCCCACAAAACCATGGCAAAAACCGGCGCAGAATGCATGATGCTTTTGGCAAGCGATGCAAAGACCGGTGAAATTCTCTCATACATAAGTCTTCCTTCTGCAAACCTTAATGAATACAGACACGCTACAATAGAAGAAACCATCGACCGTCCGGCCATGAGTGCCTACGAACCGGGTTCTGTTTTTAAGATTTTTACAGTTGCTTCGATTTACAATGCAGGCCTTATCAAAGATTCCGACGGATTTTTGTGCGACGGTGTATATGAATACAGAACAAAAGGCGGCGAAACAATTAGAATCAAATGTCTCGACCACCACGGCTGGATAACCCCGCGGGAAGCCTTAAAATACTCTTGTAACGACGCCTTAGCACAGATTGCAGGCCGCACCACCGATGACAAGTTTGTTGACATGGTAAAAACTCTGGGCTTTGGACAGAAAACAGGCATCGAATTACCGGGAGAAAGTTACGGTTCCGTAAAGGACACCAATTCTCCTCTCTGGTCAGCCCGCTCTAAGCCAACAATCGCAATGGGACAGGAAATCAGCGTAACAGCGCTGCAGATGATTCAGGCAGCCAGTGCCATTGCCAACAAAGGCGTTCCAATTAAGCCGACTGTTGTAAAAAAAGTCACAAACAAAGACGGCACAATCAGTTACGAACACACTCCAGAGTACAAGCAGAGAGTTTTCAGTGAAAAAACTGCAAATTATCTTTTAAGTTGTATGGAAACCACCGCCACCAGCGGAACCGGTAGCCGTGCACATCTCAATGACATTTCAATCGGTGTAAAAACCGGTACAGCCCAGATGGCAGACAAAAAGAACGGCGGATACTCCACAACAGACTTTTTATCCAACTGTATGGCAATTTTCCCGGTAGAAGATCCTCAGATTATCCTTTACATCGTTGTAGAAAAAGCAAAGGGTGAAACTTATGCCGGCCGAATCGTAGCCCCAGTTATTGCCGAAGCTGCCGACGCAATTATCGATTACCTGGGTATGAGCCGTGGAGGAGCAGAAAGTCTTGAACACTCTGGAAAAGTAAAGATTTCTCCTGTTAAGCCGGTATCCCTCGGCCAAAAGCTCCCGGATTTTACAGGAATGAACAAAAAGGAACTTCTTCCTCTCATAGAAAAACAGAATCTTCAGGTCAAAATCAACGGCTCTGGCTGGGTTAAATCTCAAAAACCAGAACCAGGCACCCCAGTAACGGAGAATATGATTATTGAACTCAATCTGGAATAATAACATTTCTCTGTTCATAGAGCGTTTTCCTCGCCTTGCAGAATTAATTAACAATAATATAGAAGGCTTCTCACAACCAGATTTCTGGAAAATCAGTCAGGCAAAAGACGGAAATGTTATTGCAGAAGAAAATTCCCTTAGACTACATTCTGCCTATGCCCCGGTAAAAGAAAGCCTCAATGCAATCCATGCAGAAGAAAACAAACTTGAAACAGCAAAGTCTGCCGTATTTTTAGGATTCGGCCTTGGATACACCCCAATAGAACTCTGCAAAAAATATCCTGAATTACCATTAATTCTTATAGAACCTGATATCAACCATTTTTTAGCTGCAATTTATTATATGGACTGGACTCCAGTGTTCAAAAATCCAAATCTGATTCTTGCAATAAGTTCAACTCCGGAACAAGCAAGCGTTTTAATCAATCAGTATGGCGTTTCAGAAAGCGTTTTTTTCAATGTTAAAACCCAAACCGCACATGCCAAAGAATATTTTGACGTAATAAACGCACTTATAGAACGCAATCTTCAGAAAGAAAAAATAAACAATGCCACCCTCACCAAATTTGGAAAACTCTGGAACTCCAACTGCAAAAGAAATGCAATTCTTTTCAATTCTATGCAGGGAGTTATTAAATACACTGACTCCTGCAAGGACAAACCTTTTGTTCTCCTTGCAGCAGGTCCTTCTTTACAAAAGATTCTTCCGTATCTAAAAAAAATAAAAACAAAGGCAACCATAGTCTGCGTAGATACCGCCCTAAAAGCCTGCTTAAATTATCAGGTAGAACCGGATTTTATCGTTTTAACAGACCCTCAATACTGGGCCTACCGGCACATCGCAGGACTCAAATCCCCTACCAGCACTTTAATTACTGAACTTGCGGTGTACCCTGCTGTTTACCGCTTTAAATGCAAAAAGATTATCGTCTGCAACTCTCAGGTGCCCATGGCAAAGGAATATACAAATCTTTATAACCAGAAAGGGGATTTAGGAGCAGGAGGTTCTGTTGCAAGCGTAGCATGGAATTTCTGTGCCCTCTGCGGAGCAAAAAAAATCTACACCTGTGGCCTGGACCTCGCATTCCCTTCAAAAGAAACCCACATCAAGGGTAGCACCTTTGAAGAATCCTGCCACACAAAATCATCCAGACTCAATACAGCACAGACACAGGGAATGCCACTCCTCTTTTCCGGAAATGCAATCCAGGCTTTAAACTACAACAACGCCCCTGTTCTCACAGACCAGAGAATGAAGATGTTTGCCTGGTGGTTTGAAAGCCGTCTTGCAGAATGCCCTGAAATTACAACCTACACCCTCAGCCCGGAAGGTCTAAAAATCCCTGGAATCACACCGATTTCAATTGAGGATTTTCTTAAAATTCTTTAATTTTTTTTCATTTTTCTCTAAAGTCCGCTCCCAATACTCACGATAATAATAATGTAAGCGATAGAAGCGGACGTACAATTCGACATCCAGACGCCTGCTCTAAGTGCCCTTCATAAAAGATGAAAAACGTGTGAGGTTTTTCATCTTTTTTTTTGCTTAAAATTCCCGTACAATTAAAGAAATTCTCATTTTTGCCGATAAAGTATTGGGAGAATATTAATGAGCCAGACAGTAAGTTTAGACACACTACAAAAAGACCTCACCTTCAAGAGCGACCTTTTGCTTGATAAAAACTTTGTATTGCTTCCTGTCGCTGTCCCTGTTACCGATGAATTGAAAAAGGCTCTCAAAGAATGGGATTTTAAGGAATTCCTCTGCGATGAAGAAATGAGCCTCGGCGGAGACATGGGAATCGCCCAAAACAGTGCTCCATCTTTTGAAGAAGAAGAATCTCACCAGGAAATTGCAGAACAGATTTCTACTTCCGTAAAAAAGGTCCTTGAAGAAGTAAACGCAAGTCCAGAAGACAATTCCGAAAAGAATCGTCTTGCAAATGTTCAGAAGGTTTACAATGAATATGTAAACTACATTAATTCAGTATATACTCACTACGCAACACATAAAAAAATCAATCTTGAAGAATTATCTGACACCGTAAAAGATTTATGTGTATTTATCCGCGAAAACAAGCGTTATGTTCTCCGCATCAGTCCTTCTGTAGAAGCCCGTAACAAAAACTTTATTGTAATTCACTCAATGCGCTCAACCGTTCTTGCAATCACAATCGGTCTTGAAATCCATCTCCCGCTTTCAAAGCTCATTGAACTAGGCGTAACTTGTATTCTCCACGAAATCGGAATGCTTCGACTTCCACCTCAGCTGTATCTCACAGACAGAATGCTTTCTCCAAGCGAAAGAGCACAAATAACCACTCATACAGTACTTGGATTCAATATCTTAAAGGAATTAAACTTTCCTCTCAGTATTCAGCTTGGAGTTCTTGAACATCACGAAAAAGAAAATGGAATGGGATACCCACGTCACCTTACGGGAGAAAAGATTTCATCTTATGCAAAAATCATCTCAGTTGCCTGCTCTTTTGAAGCAATTACAGCTCCCCGTGAATACAAAACTGAACGCACAACTTTTGATGCCATGGTTGAAATGCTTAAAAACCAGAACCAGCAATACGACCCGACAGTAATCAAAGGCCTCTTGTACAGTCTTTCCCTCTTCCCTATTGGAGCTTATGTATACATGCACAATGGAAAAATAGGTCTTGTAACTGATGTAAACCCTACAAACCCTATGAACCCGTTAATCCAGATTGTCAACGAAAAGAATCGGGACGGAACTCCAATTATTATCCAGACGGACAACGGTCCAAACAAAATCGTACGAGTTCTTACAAAACAGGAAGAACAGGACGTCGTAAAAAGTCTCAATAAACGAAATCAAATTGAGGACACTGCCGAAGCCCTTGAAGAATCTGAAAAGGATAAAGACAGAACAAAGAATTTCTCTTTTATCGATTTAAGTGAATTTAACTAATTTAGTTAAAGAACTGACGGATTCTCTCTACATCCTGATGGAATTTTTCATCGATTACTGGCGGATGATCTGCAAAATATAAAATCTGATCAAGTTCCTGCTGACTCTGCACGCCCCACAATGGAACAACATTTTCAAATTGAGCCAAAAATCCATATGCCAGCGGAACATTATCAACAACACCACCACACAAAGGCTGCATTGCAATAAAACCGACATCGTTTTCTTCGCAGAGTTTTACAAGTTGAATTGTTTCATCAGGACTCAACATACTAAAAGGAAACTGAATTGTATCATACAATCCACTGTTAATGGCTTTTTCTGCAACATCAAGGTCTTCTGTTACAAAGCCGATTGCTAAAACTTTTTTTGATTCTTTAAGACCGATTAAAGCCTTATAAATACCATCGATTCCGTCTTTTTCTGGAACAAAGGTATTGGAGCAATACTGATACAATTCAATTGTATCAGTATGCATTACATTAAGACTTGTTTCAAAATCGTTAAGGACTTCTGAGCCGCTTTGAGCACTTGTTTTAGTTGCAAGCATTACAGAAGAACGGATGTCACCGATAGAATCACCTAAAAGCTCTTCACTTTCAGCCTTATCTCTCGAAGTATCAAAGAAATTAATTCCCTGATTATATGCACTTCTAAGGAGATTACACGCTTCTTCTTCGCTTGCAACTTTATTAAGAGACATAGCACCCATCGCAACACGAGAAATCATTAAATTTGATTTACCAAGTCTTATATATTCCATAAACAACACGAGACGCGACATCCTGTCGCTATTCTAAATTATCTTTCAACTGGTTTGTAATTCTTGATTGCTTTCTGGATAAAGAAAACAAGGTCATCAAGATTTACGCGTTCCTGTTCCATGCTGTCGCGGAAACGAACTGTTACAGTGTTGAAAAGTTCATTTGCAGAACCATCTTCTTTCTTTTCTGTAATTGTATCGTAGTCAACAGTTACACAGAATGGAGTACCAACTTCGTCCTGGCGGCGGTAGCGCTTACCAACAGTACCAGAAACATCGTAATCAGTTACAAAGTCTTCTTTGAGCATGTGCTGGATTTCTTTTGCCTTTTCAGCAAGACCGTCTTTCTTCATCAATGGAAGAACTGCAACTGTGATTGGAGCCAGCTTTGGATGAAGGTGCAATACTGTGCGGTAATCTTCTTTTCCGTCTGTTCCAACATTTTCTTCTTCGTACGCTTCACAGAGGAACATCAAGAAGTTGCGGTTAAGACCAGCAGAAGTTTCTACAACATATGGAACATACTTTTTGTTTCCATCTTCCTGATCCATGTATGTAAGATCTTTCTTTGAATATTCAATGTGCTGGCTAAGGTCAAAGTCTGTTCGGCTGTGGATACCTTCGATTTCTTCAAATCCGATTGGGAAGTTGTAAGTGATATCGTAAGCGTCCTTAGCGTAGTGAGCAAGCTTGTCGTGGTGGTGCCACTTGAGCTGTTTTTCTGGAATACCGTACTTGAGATAGAATGCCCAGCGTTCCTTTCTCCAGCGTTCAAAAGTTTCGTCTTCTGTTCCTGGTTTACAGAAATATTCCATTTCCATCTGTTCAAATTCACAGGTACGGAAAATAAAGTTCTTGAAGATGATTTCATTGCGGAAAGATT
>JAFNQK010000373.1 GCA_017386165.1 Treponema sp. | reverse complement strand
AACAAAAAGGACTGAACCAGAAGTTTTAAGCTTCACATTGTTCAGTCCTTTTTTTATTTTAAATCAGGAATTAAAGTCTTTCTTTAATTGCAGCAATAAATTCCCAGCTGTTCAAAATTTTCTTAGCAGGTGGAGTTGCAAGGCTTGCAAGGTCACCAGTCATGTAGCCTTCTTCGATTGTTGAAAGAGTTGCTTTTTCAAGCTTCTTTGCAAAATCTACAAGGTCTTGAGTTCCGTCAAGTTCACCGCGTTTTGCAAGGGCACCAGTCCATGCAAAAATTGTTGCTACAGGGTTTGTAGAAGTTTTTTCACCCTTAAGGTAGCGGTAATAGTGCTTCTGAACTGTTCCGTGACTTGCTTCGTATTCAAATTCGCCGTTTGGAGAAACAAGAACAGATGTCATCATTGCAAGGCTACCGCAGGCAGAAGCAATCATGTCGCTCATAACGTCGCCGTCGTAGTTCTTACAAGCCCAGAGGAATCCGCCCTTAGACTTCATTACCCGGGCTACAGCATCGTCAATCAATGTGTAGAAATATTCGATTCCGGCTGCTTCAAACTTAGATTTGAATTCTTCATCAAATACACGCTGAAAAATTGCCTTGAAGTTTCCGTCGTAAGTTTTAGAAATTGTATCTTTGGTTCCAAGCCATACGCTGATTTTCTGGTCAAGACCGTAGTTAAAACAGCAGCGGGCAAAACTTTCGATAGAAGCGTCCAGGTTGTGGATTCCCTGAATGATTCCAGGTCCCTTCATTACCTGAATAGTTTTGCGGATTTCTTTTCCGTCTTCACCTGTGAAAACAAGTTCAGCAGTTCCGGCACAAGGAGTTTTAATTTCGCAGTTCTTGTAAACATCGCCGTAACCGTGGCGGCCAAGAACGATTGGTTTTTCCCAGCTTGTAACGTTACACTTAATGTTGTTTACAAAAATTGGTGCGCGGAAAATTGTTCCGTCAAGTTCACCGCGGAGAATTCCGTTTGGTGAAGGAGTAAGCTTTTTAAGTTTATATTCTTCCATGCGGGCTGCGTTAGAAGTAATTGTTGCACACTTTACCCCAACACCAAGACGCTTGATTGCAGCGGCTGCTTCGTAAGTAATCTTATCATCTGAATCATCACGATTTTTAAGACCAAGGTCATAATATTCAGTCTTTAAATCAACATAAGGCAAAAGGAGTTCATCCTTAATAACCTTCCACAAAACACGTGTCATTTCATCGCCGTCAAGTTCAGCGATTGCATTTTTCATCTGTATCTTAGCCATAATTCAGTATTATAACGAATTGAAGAAGGTTATAAAAGATGCAGAGAGTTTGGTCAGCGACTTTGATTAAAAGTTTAATCAGTCTAAAATGCCGCCAAATTCAAGTCCAAACTTAATACAAAGATTTTTGTATGAGGTTGTGTCATTAGATTCTGTAAAACCGGTTACATACAAACGGGAAGTTTCATTTTTACAGCATACTTTTTTTACAACTTCAAGAGAATGCTTTACAACCCCTTCCCTGCTGTCAATAACCTTAATATTTTCGCCAGCAGCCTTCTGAAAATACTCAGGCATATTCAAAAAATGTGTACATGCAAGAACAATGACATCACATTTTTTTTCTTTAAAAAAATCTATAGCAGGCACACAGGCATCAAGACGTTCCTGCTCAGTAGCCGAATTAAACCTGTGTTCAATAAAAGAAATTAATTCCGGGTCTCCACGGGAAACAATTGTACAGTCACTGGCAAAATCTGAAATGAGCCGTTTTGTATAAGGATGATTTACAGTTGCATTTGTAGCAAGAAGACCGATTTTTCTTGTCTTTGAAAGCTGAGCAGCAGGTTTAATTGCAGGAACAGTCCCGATAAATGGAGTATCAGGAAAACGACGGCGCATTTCTTCAAGAGCAGTTACCGAAATCGTATTACAGGCAACGACTATAGCTTCTGGATTCCATTTTTGAATAATTTTCTGGGCACAAGAACAGGCATTTTCGATTATCTCTTTTTCAGATTTTTCTCCATAAGGGAAGTTTTTTGTATCAGCAACATATACACATGCAGAATCAGGAGAAATATTTCTCAGATACTGCATATAAGGAAGTCCGCCAACACCTGAATCCAAAAAAGCAAAATTTACCATAGACAAATATTAAACATTTGACAGATTATCTGCAATACTCTAACATTTAAATATGTTTAATCTGAACAAATGTATGGTCAGAGCTTGTGATAATCTTGCCATTTCTGCTATAGACGAAAACGGAGAATTAATTGAAGGCAAGAACTATTGTCTTATTCACACCCCTGACCCGGGAAAAATCCAGGCTGACATCGTAAATTACATCCAGAATCACGAAACCATAATCGGATTAAACGCATCAAAAATTTCATTTACCGACATGGATTTTTCAAACAAGAAATTTTATGGCTGTAATTTTATGCACTGCACTTTTACAAACATTCGTTCAAAAGGCATGAGAAGCCGTATGAGCATGTTCGATTTTGCAGTTTTTGCAGACTGCAATCTAGTCGAAAGTAATATTCTTTTTACTTCTTTTTCTGGAGCAACCTTTTCTCATACGCTTTTTACAGGAAGTGATTTAATCGAAAACAACTTTAATGGTGTATTTTCTATGCAATCATCCTTTGATGATTCAAACCTGTACAATTCACGATTTATCAGGGCAAAACTCAGCAATACTTCGTTTAGAAATTGCAATCTGAAAAAGGCTCTTTTCAATCAGTATGAAATGGACAATGTATCATTTAAAATGTCCAACACAAAAGAAGCTGTATTTGAAGATGCCGGCAGCGAAATCTACACTGATTTAGAAGAAAAACAAGAAGAAGGCGGTACTCAATAATGAAAATCTACTTTCATCTGAATATCGGCGGAATCTGCAACACATATGTAGTTGTAAACGAAGAAACAAAAGAAGCTCTCATCGTAGATCCAGGTTCATTGAATCCTCAGGTCATAAATCAGATAGAAACAGAACATTACAATCTTGTTGCAGTATTAATTACTCACAACCATGCAAGTCATATAAATGGCTTAAAAACCCTAATGAGAATTTATTCTCCCAAAATCTATAGTTCCGACTGGGAAATTCTTGATAACCAGACAGAAGTAATTACCGGAGACGGAAAAATCAGAATTGCAGGAATGAGTGTCAATTATTACACAGTTCCAGGACACACCGCAGACTCAATGGTTTATAAAATCGGTAACGTTTTGTTTACGGGAGATTCCCTTTCTGCCGGAAAACTCGGTACCACTAACTCAAGCTATTCAAAGCATATTCTAAAGTCAAACCTTGAAGAGAAAATTCTATCTCAGGAAGAAAATACGGTAGTTCTGCCGGGGCACGGACCTCCGACAACCATCGGAGCAGAGCTAAACTTTAATATACATCTATAAGAGAAACACGACCGCAGGCAAGTCCCCATCTGTCAAAGGCATACTCGTTGAGGGCTCTGCCTGCATCTTCAAAAGTCTGACCTCCAGTAGAGCGCACCCAGTCACTCAATTCAGGAATTGTTTCAAAAACGCTTTTTCGGTTTGAACAGTGAACAAAATATGATGCAACACCGCCGTCACCATAAAGCCTCTGCTGCATAATGTAAGCCATAAATTCGTTCTTCATCAAAAATTCATCATCCTGATCATAACCAAGACTAGGCTGGCTGGCCCAGAAGCCTTTGATAAATCCCATGGTATTATCGTCAACTGTATAATAAACTGCGGCAACGGCATTTCTAAAGGCTTCGTCGATAAAGAAAATACCATGCCAGGCTTCGTGAGCAATAAAATTATGTCTCAGCCATTTTTGAGAATCCCTTGATATTGAAATAACCGCCCCTTCAACAGGCACAAAGTCATTTCCTTCTTTTTTTATCAGACCGTTTTGAAGCAATATATCAAGAAGAATTAATTCTTCCTCATTAAGAACATCTGGAGTCCGCATTGCAAGAGTAAAGAATCGGGCCAGAGTTTCTGCACTGTAATCATGAGCGTTATAACCGTGCATATCCCCTATTTCTTCGTTTGTTAAGATTCTACCTTTAAAGCCGGTTTTTTCTGCAAAAAATGCCAGTCGGGTAAAAAACCTGCCCTGAACATCATAATCCAGGGTATCAAAAAACAGTATATGTGGAAAAACATTCCATTCATAAACTTCATAATTTTTTACACGCCAGTTTTCAATTTTTGAGTTTAAAATAAAACCAGGATCTGTTTTGAGAGCCTTGAAAACTTTATTTGGCGCATGAGGTAAAAGTTCCTTGTCATTAGAAACCAGAAGACATTTTTCTACTTGAGATGAATTTTCATTAAATTCAACAAAGCCATATGGATTTTGCAAAGTGGATGACTGAATCTCCACAGGATTATTATTCTTTGACCGTCTGAAATTTATTCTCTGACCTGAAAAACTTGACTTTACCATCACCTGATTATCAGGAGAACCGTAATCTTTTACCGGAGAAAATGAAACTTGATAAACAGGCATAACCGAATACAATGTATTTTCAACCGGGAAAACCATTGAAGCACCGCTGAAATCAAATCTGTAGTCTTTAGAACCAAAACTTCCGCCATTACTTGCCAGCCCAAAGAAAGGAATGCTGCTTGAAAAGTCAAAACCTACAACAACAGGCTTTACATAAAAATCATAAATTACAACAGGAGAAGAAGAATAAACAGCAATACCAGAAGGCATTCTCGATTCGTCAAGATTCTTTTCCAAGGCATAACCGACTTCAAACATACTGTCTTTAGAGGAATTCTGATAAAAATTTCTCAAATCAGTTCCGCATAAAGCAGAGCCATTTGAAATAACAGAGTTTCCTTTTTTATCAAAATCTTCTTCATATAAAAGACCGTAGTAAAAAATCTGCTCACTCTGCATCAAGAGATTATATTTATTATTTTTAAAATTCTTAACGCCAATTTTTACAGAAATCGAAAAATTAGATTCTTTATACAAAGTCTTTAAAATATCCTTTTGCTGTTCATTAAACTTATAATAGGCATAACCTTTTTTAATCAGGCTTTTAGATGCATTATTATTTACAGCCTTTAATTTTTGTGTCTGATATGAAGAATTTTCAAATATCAATTTAGAATAACTTATATTTTTTGAATGAAGCCGTATTCCAATAATAATAATATCAAGAATTAACAGAACGGCAATTAATCCATATAGAAACAAATTCTTCTTTTCAAGTTTGATATTCATATTTAAATACTACATTTTTTTACTGAAAAATACTATATTTGAATTATGCAGGGAACAATTATTTTAAACCCAAACCAGGAGCTTCTTTTAATTAAAGAACAAAAAAGAATTTTACAGACCTTAAATAAAAACTCAGTTTGTGCGGTTCCTGTCTATCCCCTTTACATTTTTCTCCAAAACGAACAATTCAAAAAAAAGCAGCCTATTGATATAAAAAGTATAATCTCCAAAATTAGAGTTTTTTCTGCAAAAATTGAAAAAGATGATATTTATTTTCCTGTTGTAATACAAACCACCGATAAGATGGTTTTTAATGAAAAAATAATTATAGGAAAAACTAAGAAAGAAGAAGAACTTTCAAAGGATTTTGAACTGGACCTGAAAATCTTTAGAATATGTCTCACAAAAAAAGAAAACCACACCCTGGAGGTGTGGCATGATATCTGGTGCAAACTAAAGTAATTAATTACATTACTGTTGCACCGCGGTCCATTGCGGTTAAACCTGTTTTTACGTATTCAAGAATTCCATATGGTTCAAGAAGACGAATCAAACTTTCAATTTTTTCTTCACTACCGGTAGCTTCTACGATTACAGAATCAGTTCCAACGTCGATAATATGAGCACGGAAAATATCACAGGTTCCGATAATAATAGAACGCTGTTCACCAACAGCCTTTACCTTAATCAAAGCCATTTCACGCTGAGTTGTAGATGATTTTTCACATTTTTTAATGGAAATTACTTCTACAAGTTTAGAAAGCTGTTTTTCAATCTGTTCAAGAATATAAGCATCGCCATTAACAACAATAGTCATTCTCGACTGACCAGGATTGCTTGTCTCACAAACAGTAAGGGAATCAATATTATATCCGCGGCGGCTAAAAAGACCTGATACACGGCTCAAAACACCTGCATGATTTTCAACAAGAACACTTAATACATATTTTTCCATTTGTTAACCCCTTATATATTATATCCTGCTTCAGAATAAATTCCCAGTAAACGTATTTCTTCTGCAACAGTTTTTAATTCATCAAGAACTTTTAAAACATATTCTTTATTCTGATGAGAACTTTGGTTCAATTCTGCATCAGCATAAAACCAGTAATGCCAGGGCTGTCCGTTAATCGGACGGCTTTCAAGGCGACTCAAACTCAACCCGAATTTCTGAAAAACACCAAGAACCTGATAAAGAGCTCCCGCTTTATTTTCTGTACTGAACATAAAGGTTGCCATATTCGGAGATTTTACAGTTAACGCATTCTTCTGACTGACATGATTTGGAGCAATAACTACAAATCTTGTGTAGTCACGAGGATCGTTCTGAATATCATCTTTTATAATTTCTAGATTATAATAACCTGCTGTTACACTGCTAGCAATTGCGGCATTTTCTGTTGAGCCCAAATCGCTAACCATTTTAGCACCGGTTGCAGTAGAAACAGTAGCGATTTTTTCCCAGTTGTATTTTTCTATAATCTTATCACATTGTGCAAAGCCCTGAGGATGAGAATAAATGCGCTTAATATTTTCTATCTTTGTTCCCTTTGGAGCCAAAAGTGCATGCTGAATTCGCAGATGCATAGCACCAACAATAGAAATATCATGAAATCTGGTGAGATTATCATAGTTATCGTAAACAGAACCCGCCAGAGAATTTTCAATTGGAATCATTCCGTAATCGGCCTTTCCTTCGAGAACCGCCGAAAAAACATCCTTAAAAGAATTACAAGGCAAAGGTTCCGCATTTTCATCAAAATAACGAACAACAGCCTGTTCTGCATAGGCACCGCGCTTTCCGCTGTAGGCGCATACAACCTTTGAAGTTTTAACTTTTCCTTCTTTAGAGTTAGTTTTAATCAAATCCTTACGAATATGAACGACAGCCTTACCAACAACCGGAGCCATGGCTTCTATATCATTCATAAGCTTTTCAAACATTTCAGGAACTAAAGCCTGTTTTCCGTCACTCTTAGCCTTCTGTGGATTTGTATGAACTTCAAGAATAACCCCGTCAGCACCAGAGGCAACAGCTGCTAGAGCCATTGGTGATACCTTATCTCTTAATCCTACGGCATGACTTGGATCTACAATTATAGGGAGATGAGTCATAGCCCGTAAAACAGGGACAGCAGATAAATCAAGAGTATTCTTGGTAGAAGTTTCAAAGGTGCGGATACCCCGTTCACAGAGAATAACCTTGTCATTCCCAGAACTCAAAAGATATTCGGCACTCATCAAAAGCTCTTCTACAGTACAGGCACTGGATCGTTTTAAAATTACAGGTTTGTTTAATTTTCCCACAGCTTTGAGAAGATTAAAATTCTGCATATTGCGGGCGCCGATCTGATAAACATCGATATGATATTTTTCGAAAAGAGGAATATCGGCTTCGCTTATAATTTCTGATACGACCGGCAGCCCATACATATCGCCGGCCTGCTTTAACAGTTTTAGACCTTCTTCTCCAAGGCCGCTAAATGCATATGGACTTGAACGAGGCTTAAAAGCATCCCCATGAAGAAGACAGGCACCATTCAAAACGGCTATCTTTGCAATATCAAAGATTGATTCCTTGTCTTCTACAAGGTTTGGACCAGCAATACAAACAAGTCTCTGACCGCCGATACGGATTTTCTGTCCAAAGGAATTTTCAATTTCAACAACTGTATTTTGAGGATTAAATTCTCGACTTGCAAGTTTATAAGGCTTTGAAATAGGAATAACACTATCTACTCCGCTCAAAGCCTGCACTTCTCCGAGGTCAATGACTCCCCGTCCTACAGCAGCAATTACAGTCTGTTCTTCACCTGCTATTTCGTTTGTTTTAAAATTTTTTTCTCCCAAGAAATTTTTAATCACTTCTTTTTCTTTAGGAGAAATATTCTGCTTAAGAACAATTACCACTGCAGGACCTCGAAAATCTACTCGTTAGAAAGATTGAACGAAACAGTACGCATGATGTCACCAAATACACCGGCAGCTGTTACTCCTGCACCTGCACCGTAACCGCGAACTGTCAATGGAATTGGTTTATAGCGTTCAGTGTAGAATACAAAGGCATTCTCACCGCCTTTTACACTGTACAATGGATTATCCGGACCAACTTCCATCATACCGACAGAAACCTTGCCGTCTTTAATTGTAGCACCCATGCGGAGAACTTTATTTTCTTTCTTAAGGTCAGCAATTTTCTTTGCAAAGTAGTCGTCAACTTCTGGAAGTTTTTTAAGGAATTCATCAACAGTACCAGAAGCATCAAATCCTTCTGGGAATACCTTGTACATTGTGATGTCTTCAAGTTCAATTTCGTAACCAGATTCACGGGCAATGATAAGTCCCTTGCGGGCAACATCCATTCCGTTCAAGTCGTCACGAGGATCAGGTTCTGTGTAGCGGAGTTCTTTTGCTTCAAGAACAGCCTTACTGAAAGGAACACCTTCATCAAGTTTTCCAAAGATATAAGAAAGAGAACCAGACATAATTCCGTTAAAGCTTTCAAGCTTATCACCAGATTTATAGAGACTCTGCAAAGTATCAATAATTGGAAGACCTGCACCAACGTTTGTTTCATACAAGAAACGACGGTGCATCTTGTTTGCAACCTTACGCAAGTCTTTATAGAACTGCATATTCATTGAGTTTGCACGCTTATTTGGAGTTGCAATTGACATACCTGCACCAAGAATATCGAGGTAACGTTCTGGCAAATCATAAGAAGCAGTACAGTCAACAAATACAGGATTCAAAGGCTTCTTTTCTTTTACAAACTTAATAATATCATCAACATTTGAAGGACCAAAAGCGAACATAGGCTTTTTCATGTCTTCGCGCCAGTTAGAAAGATCAAGACCTTCTTCTTTTAAGTTCATACCGTCAATTGTAGTGATAGCAAGAACGCGGATATCGATATTCTGTTTGAGAAGCTTATCATGCTGCTGATAAATCTGGTCGATCATTGTACCACCGATAGTTCCGGCACCAAAAGCAAATACTTCAATTGTCTGAGCAGTATTAAAGAAGAACTGATGAACAGCCTTAACAGCAGTGTCAGCGTATTCCCCGTCAATTACTGTAGAAATACAGCGTTCAGAAGAACCCTGAGCAAGAGCAAGAATATTAATATCCTGGCTTGAAAGAGCATTTGTAAACTTAGAAGCAACACCACGGTTAGCAATCATTCCGTCACCAACAACAGAAACAATTGCACAAGCTTTCTTTACTTCGATTTCATCAACGATTTTTTCACGGATTTCAAGTTCAAATTCTTTTGAAAGAGAATCTCTAACTGCATCTGATTCTGAACCGCGTACACAGAAAGAAATTGTATATTCAGAAGAAGACTGAGTAATCAAGAGAACAGAAGATTTTGCAGCAGAAACAGCTGTAAATACACGGCTTGCCATACCCTTGCGACCACGCATACCTGTTCCACCAACAGAAATCATTGCAACATTCTTGAGGGCAGAAACACCACAAATAGAAGATTTTCCGCGGCTTTCGAAAGGTCCCTTACCAATGCGGGTACCACGAGCAGAAGGATTATGACTGTTCAAGCTCCATGCTTCAATTCCGCGAGCCTGTAAAGGAGCCAAAGTTTTTGGATGAAGAACCTTTGAACCAAAGAATGAAAGTTCCATTGCTTCTTCGTAAGACATATCATCAACGAGAATAGCATCTTTTACTACTCGTGGATCTGCAGTGAAAACACCGTCTACATCTGTCCAGAATTCAACGCGCTTAACGGCAAGAGAAGCACCGATGATTGCAGCAGAGAAGTCAGATCCGTTGCGACCTAAGAGACCCATAGCAGGTTCTGCACCAGTTCCCTTGGTCCATGAACAGATAAAGCCCTGAAATACGAGAATATGTGGCAAATCTTTGCTTTCGCCATCGCGATAAGGCATACAAGCTTCTTTACATTTTGAATAGTCAGCTTCACCTTCTTTCTGATTTCCTGTTGTAAATACAAATTTTCTGGAATCCAGCAATACAACGCTCTGGTTTTTAGCTCTTAAAACAGCTTCCATGATTGGAGAAGAAAGAAGTTCTCCCATACCCATAATACGACAGTAAACTGTATCAGGACATTCACCAAAGATTGATACACCTGCGAGAAGCTTTTCAAGTTCTGTAAAACGTGGTTCAAGAGTCTGCATAACAGCATCAGCATCAAAGCCTTTGCATTCAGACTGAATTTCGAGACAAATTTCTTTATGAGTTTTTCTGATTTCCTGTACAAAATCGGTAGAGGTTTGACCGGTTGTACTAGCATCGATTGCTGCCTGAAGAGAATTTGAAACTCCTGCAACAGCTGAAACAACAACGCTTAATCTGTCTTCTTTTGCTCTGTTAATAATGATATCTGCTGAAGAAAGAATGCGGCGGGCATTACCCATTGATGTACCGCCAAATTTAAGTGTAAGCATAAAAAACCTCTTTTAAATACAAATATTGAATTTCAGTTTACTGTAAATAAAAGGTTTTTACAACATATGAAGGCAAATTGTCATTAAGAGCTTTAAACAAAAAAAATCCCGTTCAGCAATTAAGTGAACGGGACTTTTGCTCAAAGAAGGACTACTTGCGGAGTCCGAGTTCCTTGATGAATGCACGGTAACCTTCAAGGTCTGTGCGTTCATAGTAACGAAGCATCTTGCGGCGCTGTCCAACAACTTTCAAGAGAGCACGTTTAGCAGAAGCATCTTTTGGGAATGCTTTTGTGTGTTCTGTAAGCTGTTTTGTTCTTTCTGTAAGAAGAGCAATCTGAACTTTTACGTTACCTGTGTCGCCTTCTTTTGCACCGTACTTAGAAATTACTGATGCTGTTGTTTCTTTTGCGAGAGCCATTTTTAACCCCTAAAATATTTTTTTCTGTCATTCGCGAAAAAAGTGCAGGTCAAATTCCGGGTTTTGGAAAGTAATCACACCTGTTTCGTACAACAGATTAGTTACACTATATAGAAAAATCTAACAGAATGCAATACTCTGCACTTCTCCGTTAAAACCTTCTGGAATCTCAAGAATAATTGATTCTGCATTTACTTCAAGACTGGATTTTATTTCCTGGTCATTGATTGTAACTGCATACTTACCTTTTGTAGGAACTACCTGAGAGATAAGATTCTTTCTATAAGAAAGAGAATTATTTGGATTATTTACAAATTCAACATCCTGCAAGTCAATGTAATAAGAACGACCAAGCATCTGTGATACAGTCTTAAAATCTCCAGATTCAACATTCATTCGGATAAGAGAAGAACTTACACGGTGATCGTTGTACATTACCGAAGGAATAAATTCTGCAACAAAGCGTTTTTCCTGTGCAAAGGTAAGAATTCTTTCTTTAACGCACAAACCGTCTTTTCCACAGTTAAAATCCTGTCCTTCAACAATGTATTTCATCTTACATACATTTGCCAGAACACCAAGGAATTCTGTTCCTTCGATGCGGCTGAATTCTTTTGTAAAATCAATTACAATTGCAAAGTCAAATCCACGCTTTTCGTATTCTGCAAGACGCAAGCGTAAAGTAGAAATATCACCAAGATAATTACCTGCATATTTGATTCCAGGCAAAGGTTTAACAAAAGTTACGACACCTGCAGCAAGCCCATGCTTTTTTGCAGTTTCTAGAACTTTATCAAACAAAACAGTGTGGCCAATATGAGGTCCATCAAATGACCCGATTGTTAAAGCTGATCCCTTCTGAAAGAAAGGAATTGTACTACTCTGTGACGAAATCACATTCCATGTAAAAGTCTGCATACTTATATTATAAACTATTTTTTTGACTTCTGACAGTTCCGATGTAAAATATTTATAAGAATTTTCATCCAAAGGAGCACTTTTATGGAAAAATCTATGCTAAAAATTACATTCAACGGAGATTCTGTCCAGGATATACCAACAGGAACAGAAGTAAGAGCGCTGGTGGGGATGTTTTCTAACCCTGATCAAATCTATGCATTTAAAATTAATAACAAAATCTATCCAATGGATAAAAAACTAAAATACAGCGCAATAATTGAGCCGGTTTACAGAGATTCAAAAGCAGGAGCAAAAATCTACCGTCGTTCCCTCTGTTTTTTACTTGCTGCCGCTGCACACAAGCTTTATCCATAGACCAGACTTTTAGTAGGACACAGTCTTGAACACGGTTTCTTTTATACTTTGGAAAACTGCCCTGAAGAAACAGAAATTGCTGTAAAAAAGATTGAAAAAGAAATGCTTGAACTTGTAAAAAAAGATCTTGAAATAAGCTCTAAGCATATTTCTTATACAGAAGCAGTTGAACTTTTGACAAAGCTGGGACTCAAACAGACCTTAAAACAGATGGATTACACCTGTCCTCCAAGAGTAAAAGTAAATATTCTTGAAGACTTTTATGACATCTATTTTGGACCACTTGTTCAGTCTACAGGCGTGCTAAAAATATTTGAATTAATGCCATACGCAGAAGGGTTCTTATTAAGATTCCCGGCAAAGAATAACCCTAATAAACTCACAGAATTTGTAGACCAGCCTAAGCTCTTTGAAGTTTACCACAACTACAAGGAATGGGGAAAACGCCTGGATGTTACAAGCGTTGCAGATTTGAATAAACTCGTAATCGAAAGAAAAATCAACGACTTTATCGATATCACTGAAACCTTGCAGCAAAAATGTATTTCAAAAATTGCAACCCAGATTGCCCGAAAGTCCACTGCAAAGGTCGTTCTTATCGCAGGTCCTTCAAGTTCCGGAAAAACTACCACCAGCAAAAAGCTTTCCCTGGAACTTCAGGCTCTGGGAATCAATCCAAAAGTAATCAGTCTTGACTGTTACTATGTAGATCACACCCGTACCCCTCGGGACAAAGACGGCAACTTTGACTTTGAATGCCTTGAAGCTCTCGACATCGACCTTTTGAATCAGAATCTTGTAGATTTGTTTAATGGAAAAGAAGTAATTATTCCAACATACAATTTCCACACAGGAACCCAGTCTTTTGAAGAAAAGAACCGAATGTCTTTAAAAGAAGATGAAATCCTGATTATGGAAGGTATTCACGGATTAAATGACAAGCTTACTCCAAAGATTCCGCCAGAACTGAAATTTAAGATTTATCTTTCTGCACTGACACAGCTTAATCTCGACGACCATAACAGAATTTCAACCAGCGACAACAGATTGATTCGTCGAATCGTACGCGACTATCAGTTCCGAGGAAAAACTGCTGCAGGAACAATTGCAATGTGGCCGAGTGTAAGAAACGGAGAAGAACAGCACATCTTCCCGTTCCAGAACAACGCCGACGCAATTTTAAATACAGCCCTGGATTACGAATTAAGCGTTCTTAAAGTATACGCAGACCCGCTTTTAAGATGTGTAAAACCAACAGAACCGGAATACGCAGAAGCCTGCCAGCTCTTAAAGTTCCTTGATAATTTTGCAACTATTGCACCGACAGCAGTTCCTCCGCGATCAATCATCCGAGAATTCATCGGTGGCAGTGCTTTCAAATACTAGAACTGACGGCCAAAACGGCCGGTGGTTATGTCATCGATTTCTTTTGCTTCTTT
>JAFNQK010000372.1 GCA_017386165.1 Treponema sp. | reverse complement strand
GCTTCCGCCGGCGATACCGATGACATTTTTTGCATCTCTGAGGGGTTCGTAGGTAAAGGTTCCCAGGGGTTCTGAACAGGTTACTTTTGTTCCCTCTTTCCAGTTATCGAGAATATAGTTTGAGGCAAAACCATCCGGTACACGCTTTACAAGAATTTTATAAAAACCCACTAATGCATCTTTTGGAGAAGAACAGATGGTGTAGGGGCGGGTGGTAGTAACATTGCCGATTTTTAGCTGAAGGCTCAAATACTGCCCCGCAGAAAAATAAGCAGGTGTTTTTTGTGATGAATCTGCATCCAGTGAAAGAGTAAAAAGGCTTGCATCCTCGTTAATTTTTTCAACTTTAGAGACAACCATTTTCTGCCAGCCTGGATGAAGTGCCTGTGCAATCTGGTTTGCCTTGTATTCCTTTAATTCCGGAAGTTTTTTCTCCGGTGCGGCGTTTATCTTTGCTTCTCTATTTGGAACTAGTTTTAAAAAGTCTAATTTATTTAGTTTAGTTAATCCCATTATTTTAAATCTCCATTTTTTACTTTTTACTTCTGTGCATTTAGTTTTCTTACGACTCTGTTTCCGACAAAAGAGCCTGTAAAGTATGCAGAACAATAACCGTCACCGCGGATATGATGTCCTCCTACAAACGAGAGTCCCGGAATTGTGTATTCCTGGTTTTCGTGTGCAACTCGTGCCATGAGACAGTCCCAGTCAGAAAGTCTGTAGCCGTAAATTGTTCCGTCAGGGGTATCAAGGTAATGGGCAAAGGTTACCGGTGTTGCGATTGATATTTCTTCAATATGAGAACGAATGTCTTTTTTAGTCAGCTTTTCATATTCAGAAATATATTTGTCTGCAATTTCATTTTTGAAGTTTTTGTAGGTTTCTGGTGTCAAATCCTTTGGTAAATCTTTTCCGTAACAGAGAATAGTAAAGAAGAGGGTACATGTTCCATCAGGAGAACTTTCCGGAATAACGGTGTTTAGGCAGTTTACAATGTATATTCCGTTGGTATCGTGCTGGACCCGGGGATTTGGATTGTTCATGATAAAGGTTGTGTAGTCTTCGATCCCAAGTTCTTCTCTTGTGCAGTCCAATCCAAGATAGATTGTGCAAACAGAGATTCCAAAGTCTCTGCTGTTAGCAAGCTTGAGGTCTACAGCAGGAACTTTAGATTGATCCATCATATTGAAAACATTGTTCGGGATGATGTTTGAAATTACTTCTTTGGCATAAATCTTTTGGCCATTTACTTCAACTCCGTTTACCCGTCCTTTGTCATCTGTGAGAAAACCGGTTACTTTACTGTTGTACCAGACTTCTCCGCCGTTTTTCTGGAATGTCTTGATTATTGCTTCTGAGATTTCGTGAGAACGTTTGGCTGGCATTGCAGCTCCGTATTCAACATAGCCACGTAGCATATTGAGGTAGTGCATGGCATTCAGTTCATCGGTTGGAACCCCAAGGTATCCCCAGTAGGTGTTTACGATATTTCTGGCTTTTTCTGGAATTCCCAGTGCAATTTCAAGTTCTTCTACAGAATGGCTTGCTGCCCTAAGGAATGTGCCATATCTGAAAAACATAACAAGCTTGTTTGGATTTCCGCGTTTTTTAGTTATATATGCCTGTGCTTTAGCATTGTGCTTTGCAATGTTAAACAGTTTTTTTATTTTTCTCTTACAGCCAGGGACAGCGTCATCTATCGATTTACAGAATTCGTTGATTCCGCTTTTGACTGTTACATCATATCCGTTTGGCCCTGTAACAATGGCACGAAACATATTCTTTTCGTAGCGCCAGTCAACGTCTGCTCCAATATCCTGAAGAATGTCATAAACATAATCTCTGTGCCCCGGAATACCGATTCCACTCAATTCGTGAAGGGAGGGTTCAAACTCAAAGCGTCCCCGCTTAAAACTGGTGGCGCATCCACCAGGCAGATTGTGCTTTTCTAAAAGAAGTGTTTTGTACCCATTTTTTTGAGTTGTACCAGCGGCAACAAGACCTCCGTTTCCAGCTCCAACAACGATAACATCATAAAGAGGTTCCATATTTTTTGTGACTCCTATTTTTTTATTAACTATTATTTTACACCGGAATTGAATAAAATGGAAAATATTCGGTGAGATTGATATTCGTTTCTATTCTTCCCCCTATTCAAATATTTTAAAAAACATTATATAATAAAAATGTCATAATGATTTAGACATTAGCCGGGCTTTTTGAATGCCCTATTCTTATATTTTTTTGGGAGAAAAAAATGGCAGTAATTAAACCAATGGTACGCAGCAATATGTGTATCAACGCTCACCCAATTGGATGTGCAAAAGAAACTGAAAGACAGATTGCTTGGGTAAAAGCAAAGAAAGCAGAAAGAGGAACTAAGTCTGTAAAAGAAGGTGGAAATGGACCAAAGTTGGTTTTAGTTCTTGGTTGTTCAACTGGATACGGACTTGCAAGCCGCATCTCTGCAGCATTTGAATATGGTGCAGATACAATCGGTGTTTCTTTTGAAAAAGAAGCAACAGAAAACAAGGGTGGTACTCCAGGCTGGTACAACAATGCCGCTTTTGACCGCGCAGCACAGAAAGATGGTCTTTTTTCTAAGACTTTCAACGCAGATGCTTTCAGCAACGAAACTCGTGCAATGATTATCGATGAAATCAAAAAGACAGGAAAGAAAGTTGACCTTTTGGTTTACTCTTTGGCTTCTCCTGTTCGTTCTGATCCTGTAAAAATCGATGAAACTACAGGTCAGCATGTTCTTTATAAGTCAGTAATCAAACCAATCGGAAAAACTTATGCCGGTCTTGGTATCGATATCATGACAAACACTCTTAAGCAGTCTGCTGCTGAACCTGCAAACCTTGAAGAAATTGCAAATACTGTAAAGGTTATGGGTGGAGAAGACTGGAAGCTCTGGATTGAACAGCTTTCTGCAGCTGGTGTTTTGAACCAGGGCTGTCGCACAGTTGCATATTCTTATATCGGACCAGAATTGAGCCACGCAATTTACCGCGATGGTACAATCGGTGAAGCAAAGAAAGATCTTGAAGAAACAGCAGAAAAGCTTAACAAGAAGCTTGCTGACGAACTTGGCGG
>JAFNQK010000371.1 GCA_017386165.1 Treponema sp. | reverse complement strand
GCCCGTACGCCCCATAGGACAGAATCTGAATCCCCGCTGCACTAAAAAGGGACGGCAAATCCTGCACATGCATCTTTTCAATCTGTTCGCCGGTATAAACCTGACGCTGCTCTACAACCGTAGAATCCACATAAGTATAAAGGTGGGGGAGGTCTCCCCCTCGCTCCAACCGGTCAAGAGATTCTGTTTCTTGAGAATCGTAAGTGCCATTTTCTTTATTTAAAGAAATTTCTGAATCGTCAAAACTTTCTGACTCTTGCCCGTTTTGCGCTACCCCCTCTGCGCTCTCAGTCGCCGAGCGCAACGCTGGCTCTTCTTGAGCAAAACTACAAAAAAGCATTGTTGAGAAAAATGATAATAGGATGATTTTTTTCATATGGAACAAAAAAAATGCCAACTAAAATAGTTGGCAAAATTTTGAACAATTATTCTGTTACTTTTGTATATTCTGGTTGATTTCCAAAATATCCTTTATCTATGTTAAAGTTATTCAATACAATATCATAGTCAGAATTTTCAGACTCAAAAATAGCATTGCATGCACCAGAAATCTTTAATGTAGAGTCTGAAAGAATTTCAATATAAAATGCTGTGTAATAATTCTGATGATAATAATAATAGGTTGTCCCAGAATATTCATAAGAATAATCTTCAGGAGATTGCAAATATAAATAATAAGAATTGTTTTCTGTACCTTCAATCTGTTTGATATCGATTACATTTAAGGAATACTGTGCTCCTGCTACATCTGTGTAAGTATTAATTAATTTATCATCAGAAATAATATATTTGTCTCCAAATGAAGATTGCCAGGTTCCTACGATTGATTGTGGTAGATCAACTGATGTAGTATCTGGATCAGTTGCATCAGGTAAACAAGAAGTGATACCGATTGTTAAGGTTAATAAAACAAAAATAGAGGCAAACAGTTTTTTTGCCTTTTCAAGAGTAAAGCTTGTGCTTTTCATTGTTGTTCTCCAAAATCCAGGGACTGAGTAGATTTTAAGATTAAGTGTAAACTACCGTACGGTAGTTTGATGTAGAGCATTCTGACTTTATACAGCTGCTCACCCAGTGCAGGCTTTACTGTAATACAAACTAACGAGTGTTAGTTTAGCGGTACTCCTGCTTTCCTCTACATCAGTTTTGAATTTATCACAACCCCCTATAAATTTAAAGCGAATTCTAGTACGGTGGTTTCGATACGACCTTCGTTTGCTCAGGGACCGCTCTCGAACCGTCGTTTATCTTCTCGACATACATCCTAAAAATTTAATAATATGTAAGTATGCTAAACACCATCATCATTCAGCCTCCTCTTGTTCAGCTGAATACGCCGTACCCTAGCGGGGCGTATTTAAAGGCGTTTTTTAAAAAGGTTTATGAACAAAAAAATATTGAGGGCTCGGTTGAATGGTTTGATCTTAGCACGGAGCTTTTTCATTCGATTTTTTGTAAAAAAGGTCTTGAGCATATTTTTCATACAAGCTCTGGACGCGCATTAAAGCTTGCGGATAATTTTGAAAATCAGGGTGACGAAGATTCTGCTTTTCAGCTCAGGCGATATGTAAGTCAGAGTGATTTGTGGATTCGCTGGATTGATGTGATTGTTTCTGTGGTTTGCGGTGGGGATTTAAAAATCTCAGGGCGGGAGTTTACACACGAGTTTGTGCGTTCGGCTCATTCTCCCCGGGGCAACCGTATGGAGCGATTCTTGTCTGAGCTTGGCCGGGATGTCGGGGTTGATGATTCTCAGATTCTTGCAAGTCTGGCTCTGGCAGATTTGTCGGATTTTATCACGATGTGCTACGATTCAAATTTTGCGCTGATTCGTTATGCGGAACATCTTGCTACAAGCACAAGCCGTTTTGAAGATGTATTGAACGGACTTAATTCACCAGTATTAAAAGATTTTTATGCGCCCCTTTTGCAAAAGACTCTCGAGCAGTTTTCAAAGGAAAATACCCTGTATTGCGTGAGTGTTCCTTTTCCGGGTTGTTTTGAGGCTGCGGTGTTTACCGGTCAGTTTATTAAACATAATTGCACTTTGCAGAGTACAGTGGCTTTTGGTGGCGGTTACATTAATACAGAACTCAGAACCGTTCAGGAAAAGCGCTTGTTTGATTACTGTGATTTTTTAAGCTATGACAAAGGTTATGGTTCCTATCTTGAGCTTTTTGATAAGGCGGGAGATATAAACTTTGACCTTAAAAAAGCTTTGAACGGAAAACCGTTCTACAATTTAAAATATATTTTTGATAATAAAATTGTTGAACCGCTCACCGACTGTCCGGATTATCAAAAGGCAGAAAAGCAGTTTATTCGTACGATTGTACCGGATTTTAGCGGAATAGATTTTTCCCGGTTTCCTCGGCTTGCAGATGACAATAATGCAATGCATCGAATCTGGAATGACGGTGCCTGGCTTAAGGCCTATATGGCTTACGGCTGCTACTGGCACCGTTGTGCATTCTGTGATACGAGCCTTGATTACGTAAAAGGTTTCTGTGGAACAGATGTTTCTTCTTTATATAAAGGCTTGCATGAGCAGGCGGAGCGCGCCGGAGTTTATGGCATTCACTTTGTGGACGAGGCCTGTCCTCCAATCAGCATGCAAAAGTTTGCTCTCTTAAATGCGGAGTGCGAAAAAGTTCCTCTTACCTGGTGGGGCAACATTCGTTTTGAAAAAACTTTTACCCGTGACCTTGCAGATCTTCTTTCTTATGGGGGATTGACTGCAGTCAGCGGCGGAATTGAAATTGCCACCGGAAGTGGTCTTGATTCAGTAAATAAGGGTACCGACATAGAAAGCATTGTTGCTGCCTGCTGTGCATTCAAAGAGGCGGGGGTGCTGGTTCATTCTTACATGATTTTTGGATTCTGGAATCAGAGCGACCAGGACCTGATTAACTCCATGGAAACTTTGCGTCAGATGTTTGCAAATGGAATTTTGGATTCAGCCTTTTGGCATAGGTTTACGCTTACACAGCATTCTACAGTTTATAAGGAATGGCTTGAGGGAAAGCATCCGGATCTAAAGCCTATTGCAAAACCAGAGGGACAGTTTGCGGAGAATGATATTCATTATCAGGGGGAGGGCAAAAGCGAAAAGTATTCTGCGCCTCTGAACACCGCGCTGGAACTCTGGATGCACGGTCAAAAGTTAAACAAAAATGTGGAAACTTATTTTCTGTTTAAGATGCCGTCTCCTTCGATTCCTAAAAACTATGTGGAACAGTTAATTTCTAAATATGAAAAAAAACGGGATTTGGCGTTTAATAAAATCCCTCAGGGAGAAGAAAGATTTGTCTGGCTCGGGGGAAAAGTTTTTGTTCTCAAGGCGGCAAACGGGGTTCAACTTTGCTGGTCTTATATGGGAGAACTATTGTACGCGGATGCAGACAAAAAAAATGCACAGCAAATTGCAGATTTGTTCAATAATGCGCGGGCTCAGGACTTTTCTAAAGGTCTTCTGGGAACTACAATAGTAAAAGTTAGCGGTACAAAACTATTTAAGGATTTGAGGGGAAAGGGTCTTTGCGCTCTTATTTAGGGGATTAGAATGGATGTTGTATTGATAATTGTTGCAATTGCTCTTTTAATTCTGGGCTTTTTTGGAACTTTTGTTCCAGTTTTGCCGGGAGCACCTCTTGCCTGGTTTGGACTTTTGGCAGCTTTCTTTAGTGAATATGTAAAGATGCACATTGTGACTTTGATTATTTGTGCAGTTGTGGCGATTGTTGTTTCGGTGGTGGATAATATTTTTCCGGTTATGATGACCAAGCAGAGCGGCGGTTCCAAAGCCGGAACCTGGGGTAGCACAATCGGCCTTGTAATCGGTTTATTCACTGGTCCCTGGGGAATTCTGTTGGGACCTTTCTGCGGAGCATTTGTCGGCGAATTGATAAATGATTCCAGCGACAAAAAAAAATGCTTTAAGGCTGCCCTGGGCGCCTTTAAAGGTTTTCTTCTCGGTACCGGCCTAAAAATGATGACCGTCGCCGGATTTATATGGGTATTTATAGTTTGTCTCATGCACGGGGTGCAGGGGATGAGTGTGTGATATAAAAATACGGAGGTTATATGAAAAATTATTTTGATTTAAAAGGTCAGGTAGCCTTGGTTACCGGTTGTTCCACAGGCTTAGGCGTTCAGATGGCAAAGGCACTTGCTAATCAGGGCGCAAACATCGTTGTTGTAGCCCGCCGCAAGGAATTGATTGAACAGGTTGCAAAAGAAATCAGTGACACATTTGGTGTAAAGACACTCCCTGTTGTTTGCGACATCACAGATACACAGAAAGTAGAATCATGTGTAGATCAGGTTCTCAAAGAATTTGGCCGAATCGATATCGTTATCAATAACGCCGGAACAGGTGCAGTTGCTCCAGCAGAAGATATTACAGATGAACAGTTCAACGGAGAATTGAATGTTGACCTCGGCGGAACTTTCAAGGTTTCCCGGGCAGTTGCAAAGAAAGCTATGATTCCTGCCAAGTACGGACGCATCATCAATATCGCTTCGATGTACGGAATGGTTGGAAATAAAGTTGCTCCTTGTTCTCCTTATCATGCAGCCAAGGGTGGTGTAGTAAATCTTACTCGTGGACTTGCAGCAGAATGGGGAAAATACAATATCACAGTTAACGCAATCTGCCCTGGATATTTTTACAGCCCGCTCACAAAAGAAACTTTGGACAGCGACTTTTTCCAGCAGAATGCCCAGACAATGATTCCGCTCAGCCGCTACGGAAACGAAGGCGAACTCGACACCGCAGCCCTGTTCCTCTCTAGCCCAGCCAGCAGCTACGTCACCGGCGTAATTTTACCAGTTGACGGCGGATATACTTCGATGTAAAAAGGAAGAGTCATACTAGAAAATATTCCATTCTTCTGATAAAATTATTTTTTAGTATGAAGACTATCTGTTGTTTGAACAAGGCGATTCTCAAAGTTAAGAACACAGTTCATACTATTATTATTTGAATTTAATTAGCGAGTTTCATTTTTGAAACTCGTTTTTTTTTGTTCAGGTTATTATAGGAGTAAAAAAATAGATGAAAAGAGACGACATTAAGAAGGTTTTGATTATCGGTTCTGGTCCAATCGTAATTGGTCAGGCGTGTGAGTTTGACTATTCGGGAACTCAGGCATGTAAAGCTTTAAGAGAATTGGGATACAAGATTGTTCTTGTAAACTCTAACCCTGCTACAATCATGACAGACCCTGTTATGGCTGATGCAACATATATCGAGCCGCTTAATGTTGAGCGTCTTTCACAGATTATCGAAAAGGAACGCCCTGATGCTTTGCTTCCAAACCTTGGTGGACAGACCGGTTTGAACATGGCAATGGAATTGAATAAGGCCGGCGTTCTTGATAAATACGGCGTAAAAGTAATCGGTGTAAACCTTGATGCTATCGAACGCGGTGAAGACCGTGAAATCTTTAAGGAAACAATGAAGGGACTTGGAATTGATACTCCACGTTCTGATATTTGTCATACTGTAGAAGGCGCAGAAAAAATCGCAGAAGAAATCGGTTATCCGCTTGTAGTTCGTCCTGCTTATACAATGGGTGGTGCAGGTGGTGGTTTCTGCTACAACGTAGAAGAACTCCGCACAATCGTTTCTAATGGTTTGGATTTGTCTTTGACACATCAGTGTCTTATCGAAGAATCAATTCTCGGTTGGGAAGAGCTTGAAGTTGAAGTTGTTCGTGATGCCAAGAATCAGATGGTTGCAATCTGTACAATCGAAAATATCGATGCAGTAGGTGTTCATACTGGAGACTCTTTCTGTGCAGCTCCATTTATGACAATCGATAAGGGTCTTGAAAAACGCCTTCAGGAAATGGCATTCAAGATTGTTGAAAACATCGGCGTAATCGGTGGTACAAACGTTCAGTTTGCACACAATCCAAAGACTGGTCGTGTTGTTATTATTGAAATTAACCCTCGAACCAGCCGTTCGTCGGCACTTGCTTCTAAGGCTACAGGTTTCCCAATCGCTCTTATTTCTGCAAAATTAGCCAGCGGACTTACTTTGGACGAAATTCCATACTGGCGTGACGGAACTCTCGAAAAATATACTCTTGGTGGCGCTCCGGACGGAGACTACGTTGTTCTTAAGTTTGCTCGCTGGGCATTTGAAAAGTTCCGCGGTGCAAAAGATGAACTTGGTACTAGCATGAAAGCCGTTGGTGAAGTTATGGCTATCGGTAAGAACTTTAAGGAAACTTTCCAGAAAGCTATCCGAGGGCTGGAAAACGGCCGCAGCGGTCTTGGTTTTGCAAAAGACTTTAACAAGAAAACTCCAGAAGAACTTTGTGAAATGCTTAAGGTTGCTTCTAGTGAACGCTACTACCAGCTTTACGAAGCAATCCGCAAAGGTGTTCCACTTTCTAAGCTTGCAGAAATCACATATGTAAAAGAATTCTTCCTTCAGCAGATTAAGGAACTCGTTGACCTCGAAGAAGAAATGCTCAAGAATCCTGGCCGCGTACCAGAAGACAAGCTTTTGATTCAGGCTAAAAAAGACGGTTTCAGCGATAAATACCTTTCTAAGATTCTTAAGGTTGCAGAAAAAGACATTCGCAAGCGTCGCGATGAACTTGGAATCAAAGAAGCATGGCTTCG
>JAFNQK010000370.1 GCA_017386165.1 Treponema sp. | reverse complement strand
GGCGTGGATGTAGAGGCGCACTGATTGCATTAAAAAAATTGCCTCCCAGTCGCATTTCGGTGAGTTAAAATCGTGTGCGACCTTAGAGTAACCGCTTAAGTGTAGGAACCAGTCCCAACGCCACGGTAAATGCCTCTGCCTCTTTGCTGGATTTTTCTTTTGCTGCTCCAGTTTTAACAGCCCTTATCAAAATGTTTTTTGGAGTATGTTCCATATCTATAAATTCAAGCATCTGGACATTGTATCCCTGAGATTCAAGGTATTCTCCTCGCAGGGCATCCGTTGCAAGGGCTGCAAAGCGTTCTTTTATAAGGCCGTATTTTAAAAGTGGCGCAAAAATACTGTCGTTTTCTTTTAGAGTTTGTGCATTCTGATTGAGCTGCTGGTTCAATTCGTGCTGGCAGCATGGAACAGAGAGGATTGCCTTACAGTCGTGCTTGATGGCATATTCCAGGGCATAGTCAGTTGCTGTGTCACATGCGTGTAAAGTGATTACGATGTCCGGTGTATTCTGGTAATTGTAGTCGGCAATATTTCCCGTATCAAACTTAAGGCCATCGCATCCGAGTTCCTGACTGATTTTATTGCAGTAGTCGATTACTTCTTTTTTGAGGTCCAGGCCTGTGATTTCAGATGGAATGTGTTTAATCTGGGTTAAGAAATAATGTGCGGCAAAAGTAAGATAGGACTTTCCGCATCCAAAATCCACAATTCTTAAGGGACGGTCTTTTACAGACGACATAACCTGAGGAAGAATGTCGTTAATAAATTCAAGGTATCTGTTTATCTGGCGGAATTTATCGTATTTGGAATTTATGATTTTTCCTTGAGGAGTCATTACACCTAGTAAAACTAAAAATGGAACTGGAGAGCCTTCTTCTATCAAATATTGTTTTTTCTTTGTAAGAGAAGAAAGTGGAGAAACTGCTCCTTGAGATTTAATTTTTTTTGTCAGAACGGTAACTTCACCTTTTTTATTTCCAAGGTAAGTAATTTCCTCTGATTCTGTGCGGACAATGCAGTTTTTAAAAGTTTTTCCGGCATGTTTTTTTATAAACTCATCAAGTTCCTGTTCATTTTTCTGTTCATGAAAAGCTTGTTTTTCTGTAAAACTTTCAACAAAGTAACTGGTTTTATTGGCCGAGTTAGCAGCCTTGATTTTGATTCTGAGGTAAGGACGGCCCAAAAGCTCCTGAACATTTTTTGCAGGTTTAGAAAAGGTTGCGGAAATAATCATGCTATCATTTTACTAGAGAAACTTTATCAATTAAAGAGGAATTTCTGTTTATAGTAACAAATTCACTTGCATAGTGTTTAGTTTGTATTATCATTGTGGTGTATTGTTTTTCAGTTTTTATTGAGCTTGAGGTTATTTTATGAAAATTTCTTTTTCTATTCGATTTAAAATTTTGATTCCACTGGTTACTACAATTGTATTCTTTAATATTGTTTCTTTTATTTTGATTACAACACTCACTAATAAAATGGCCAGGGTTCAGGCAGAAGATGAGTTGTCACACATCATGATAAATGCGGCAGAATTTGTTTCTGCTGATAATGAAAAAGAACTTGCGATCTTAAGAACTCTTGCAAAAATTCCTCAAATCCGAGATGAAAACATCAGCCTTTATGAAAAGTCCAAAATTATCTATGAATTTTATAATGTAAACAAGGACAGTTACTATGATTTATGTATTCTCGATAAAAAAGGGGATGCATACATCAAGGGAACCAGAAAAATCGTAAACTTTGCAGAACGCTCATATTTCCAGGAGCCGATGAAGGGAAATGATTGGATTCTTGAACCTTTTGTAAATAAAGTCGATGGCCGAATGGCGGTTTTCTATGCGGTTCCTGTTTATAATGATAAAAATGAAATCATTAACGTAGTATTTTCTGTTGTCGATGGATATAAGTTCAGCCGCCTGATGGAAAACTTTATTGTCGGAAAAAGCAGCACACCAAAGATTTTCTGTTCTGAGGATGGAGGTTTAATTGGTGCTGCAGGCGCATATCTTCCTCAGGATTTTAAACAGATTGATGACTGGGAGGGAATTAATACTCTTAAAGATAAAATTCTTTCTGAACCAAATGGGGTAGAAAGCTTAAAAGCTGAGAACAAAGACAAGCTTGTTGCGTATGCAGTTATTCCAGGTACAGAGTGGAAAATCGTATCGGATGTTCCGCTGGCCGATTTTACAGGAACATATCAGATTATCAAAAGTCATATCATGGCTTTGAACGCATTTACCCTTGTAATTACAACAATTATCATTCTTCTTATTTTGCGTAAAATGCTTAGACCTCTTAAAAAGGTTGTTGGTTCTATCGACGATATTTCCAACGGCGATGCAGATTTGACAAAGCGCATTGATCTTGCTGTAAAAGATGAAATCGGTGACGTAGTTTACGGATTTAATAATTATACAGAAATGGTTCAGAATATTATCAAAAAGATTAAAGACTCAAAAGAGAACCTTAATCAGAACGGGGGTATGCTGGTTAATATTACTGACAAGACTACAGATTCTATGGATGAAATTTCAAAGCAGCTTGAAATTGTAAATGGAGAACTTGAAAATCAGGGCAAATCCGTTGTTGATACAATTGAAGGTGTAAATGATATTTTCCGCAATATGCACTCTCTCGGTAAGGTAATCACTACACAGGCGGAGGGAGTTTCTAAGGCTTCAGAAGCAGTTCAGCAGATGATGGAAAATATCCGTGGTGTCGATAGTTCTGTTCATCAGATGTCTAAATCTTTTGAAATCGTACTTGAAGATACAAAGAACGGCTCTCGAATGCAGGAAGGCGTAAACCAGAGAATTAAGGACATTGAAACTGAGTCTGAATCTTTACGCGAAGCAAACCTTGTTATTGCCGAAATTGCAGAACAGACAAACCTTCTTGCCATGAATGCAGCCATCGAAGCGGCTCATGCCGGAGAAAGCGGAAAGGGCTTTGCCGTAGTTGCCGACGAAATCCGTAAGCTTTCAGAAAATTCTTCGGAACAGTCTTCTACAATTGGTGCTCAGCTTCATTCTATCCAGGAATTGATTGAAGAAGTTGTAAAAGATTCAGAAGAAACCAGCCGCGTATTCTCATCTGTAATTTTGCACATCGATGAAACAAACGAAATTATTCAGAATATGCTCAAGGCTCTTGCAATCCAGGAACAAAACAGCACTGGAATCAGCCAGACTCTTAAAGAAATGAATGAATCAACAGCAATCGTTCAGGATGAAAACGGAAAAATCCAGCTCAAGAACCGAAAAGTAACTCATGAAATCGAAAATCTTCAGAATACCACAATGGACATGAAGCTCAGCTTTATGGAAATGGGCAGAAAAACTCAGGCTGTAAAAGATGTTTCAGGCGAGCTGAGCAATGTAACCAACAGCATTAAAGACTCAATCGACAACATCGGCGGTCAGATTGATTTGTTCAAGGTATAGATTTGAACTTTATTCCGTGAAACATTCAATGTTTCACGCTATACAAGAGGGGATTTTTTTTGTAAAATAAAATTATGGGTAAGTGTATAGTTTTTGTAAACCAAAAAGGTGGAGTTGGTAAAACAACTTCTTGTATTAATATTGGAGCTTATATTGCTTTAGCAGGTAAGAAAGTTCTTTTGGTTGACTTTGACTCACAGGGGAATATGTCTAGTGGTGTAGGTGCATCCAAGGATAAGCCTACAATTTATGAGCTTTTGGCAGGTCTTGTTGAACCTGAACAGGCAGTTAAAAAGACACCTGTAGAAGGTCTTGATGTTATTAGTGCTTCGATTGATTTGTCTGGTGCCGCAATCGAACTTGTAGAACAGGAAAACCGTGAGTTCTTCCTTAAAAATGCCTTGGCACCTCTTAAAGAAAAATACGACTACATTCTTGTAGACTGTCCTCCAAGTCTTGGACTTTTGACTTTGAACGGTCTTGCCGCTGCAGATGAAGTTCTTGTTCCAATGCAGTGTGAATACTTTGCACTTGAAGGAATTACACTTCTTTTGCGTTCTGTAGAAAAAGTTCAGAAGAGTATAAATCCTTCTCTCGTTATTGGTGGAATCTTCTTTACAATGTATGACAGCCGCACCCGTCTTGCGCAGGATGTTGTAATGCAGGTTAAATCTTACTTTAAGGATTCTGTATTCAATACAATCATTCCTCGGAACGTTCGTTTATCAGAAGCTCCATCCCGCGGATTACCAATTTGTAGTTATGATCCAGAATGCGCCGGAGCCAAGAGCTACGCAAAACTTGCAGAAGAGGTAATCAAGCGTGGCTAAACTCGGTGGATTAGGTTTGGGTAGAGGTCTTGATGCCCTCATGGGTGGGCCATCTGCCGCAGAAAAAGAAATCAAAGAAGCAACTACAAAAGCAGAAGAAAAAAAATCTGAAGTAAAAGCATCTGCTTCCACTCCAGCCGCAGAATCAAAAGTTCCGGCTGGTATTACAGTTGATGAAAACGGTGGTCTTTGGGCAGAACTTTCATATCTTTTTGCAAATCCAAATCAGCCTCGTAAAGACTTTAAGCAGAAAGAACTTGATGAACTTGCTGATTCTATCCGTGAACACGGTGTAATCGAGCCTATTCTTGTAGAAAAAACTGATACAGAAAAATTCTGTATTATTGCCGGTGAACGCCGATATCGAGCAGCTGTGCAGGCTGGGGTTCAGAAGGTTCCTGTTCAGATCCGCAAATACGATGAAGTTAAAAAGCTTGAAGTAATGCTGATTGAAAACATTCAGCGTGCGGATTTAAACCCAATTGATGAAGCTCAGGCTTATGCAAACCTCATGAACATTGGTGATTTAAGCCAGGAAGAAGTTGCAAAGCGCGTTGGTAAGGGTCGCCCTACAATCGCCAATGCCATCCGTCTTTTAAAGCTCCCAAGCGATATGCAGAAGTCCCTTGTTGACGGACAGATTACTGCCGGTCATGCGAGAGCTCTTCTTTCTGTAAAAAACGATGCCGACCAGAGAATTCTTTTTGGAAAAATCATCGGTTCCGGCATGAGTGTTCGCGATGCAGAAGAAGCCGCTAATTCATTGAATAACGGCGGACGGGCAGCAACTAAAAAAGACGAAAAAAAGAAGAACGTTAAGCGCGATCCTGATATCGTTGCTATCGAACAGAAGTTCATCGATATCTTTGGAACAAAGGTAACCCTCAAAGGTTCCATCGATAAAGGTTCCATCGAGATCGACTACTTTAGCAAGCAGGACCTCGACAGACTTTATAATGTAATTGCCCGCTAAATTAGATTTTTAGCGCTCCAAATACAGACCCCAATCCCTGGTGAATGACTAAATCAGCCATTGAATCGCTAGGTGTTGGGGTTTTATTTATTAACACGATATATTTACCGGTAAAATACCGTACAAGACCGGCTGCCGGGTATACTGTTAAACTGGTACCTCCTATGATAAGGCAGTCCGCGCTGCTGATGGCATCAACTGCACCGTTAATGCATTTATCATCGAGGCCTTCTTCGTATAAAACAACATCAGGTTTTATAAGTCCTCCGCATTTTGGGCAGACAGGTAAACCGTCAGGTAGGTTTTTACTTTCCTCTATAAAGTCTACTCCATAAAACTGGTGACATTTCTGGCAATAGTTTCGAAGGGTGCTTCCGTGGAGCTCAAAAACATTCTTACTGCCTGCCGCCTGATGCAGGCCGTCGATATTCTGAGTAACTATGGCTTTGAGTTTGCCTTTCTGTTCCATCTGGGCCAGGGCAAGGTGGGTGATGTTTGGTTTGACATCTTTTATAATGAGCTTTTCGCGGTAAAATTCGTAAAAGTCTTTTGGGCGGGCGTCAAAGAAACTTCGGCTTATGATGGTTTCCGGCGGGTACTTCCATTTTTGATTATATAAACCGTCCTGGCTTCTAAAGTCCGGGATTCCGCTTTCGGTAGAAACGCCAGCACCGCCAAAGAATACGATATTGTTTGATTCGTCATAAATTTTCTGAAATTGTTCGATTGGTTCCATGTAATAGAATCTCCTTACTAGTATCTTAGTACAATATTGAAGAATTTAGTAATTTTTTTGGCATTTTATGCCGAAATTCAGAAAGTAAAAATTTGTAAACTCGACGATTCTCGATTAAAATAGAAATAATGGAAAATGGGAGATATTGTATGAATTTCAAAAATTGTATAAAGAACACATTTATTTTGGTCTTACTCGCTCTTTCGTGTGTGACTCAGGTCTTTGCTCACGGTAAAAAAGATATTAGCGAATTAGATGCTTCTAATCTAGAAAGTTGGCAGGAGTCTTTTGATATTTCACGACGTCTCAAGGGCAAATACAATATCATGGTATCTGCTACCGACTTGGGTGGAAATCAGGTTATCGAAGGACCTTACAACCTCTATATCGATCCTAAGTCAGATCTCCCTGTTTGTGGTATTACAAACCCTCGTAAGGATATGCGCGTTGTAGGTAACTTGAACATCGTAGGTACCTGTTCTGATGATGATGCAGTTTCTTATGTAGAACTTATTCTTGATGGTGACAAAGAACATCCTGTTCGTGCTACTGGTAAAGAATTCTGGTCATATTATCTTGATACAACTAAGCTTGAAGAAGGTTTACATACAATCGAAGTTGTAGGTTATGATATCTATGGTATGCGTGGTTATCCGACAACTTTGGCCTGGAACCTTGACCGCCGACAGCCAGTTACTTCTGTTGATGAACCGTTGATGGGTGCTCTCGTTTCTGGAACTGTAAAACTCAAGGGTATCGTACAGGACGGTAACGGAATCAAGAGCCTTTCATATTCTCTTGATGGCGGACGCTATTTCTACGATGTAAAACTTAAGAACAAAAAAACTCACAAAGAATTTGAAATCGGTGTAAATACAAAGAATTTTGCTGATGGTGCACAGGTTATCTGGTTTAAGGCTATTGATAACTCGGGTTCAGAAGGAATTTATTCTTTCCTGTACTTTGTTGATAATACAAAACCTGATGTAAAGATTGTTGCTCCTGAAGAAAAAGATATTAATTCTGGAAAATTCATTATTTCTGGCTATGCAAAAGATACAATGGGTATCAAAAAACTCAGCTACGAATGGGGAACAGAGAAGGGCGACTTTGAACTTGTTCCTGGTAATTCGTTCTGGACTTTGCCTGTAAATGTAACCGGTACAAAAGATAAAAAGCGTGTATTTACAATTACTGCACAAGATATTGCAGGAAACGTTGTAACAGTTTCACGCAAAGTTAATATTAATGAAGAATTAAACAAGCCTGTTGTTACAGTTGTAGATCCAAATCCTCAGACATTTGTTGAAGCTGACGATCCTTTGTTTGTTCGCGGTATGGCTCACGATAGAGAAGGGGTTGCAAAAGTTAAATACCGCCTCGATGCTGGTGAATGGATCGAAGAAGAAACCCGCGGTGCTTTCTATGGTGTTCTTGCAAAGGGAGCAGACCTTGCTGCCGGTAAACACACTGTAACAGTAATTGCAGTTGATGTTTGCGGTGTAGAAAGCAATCCTGTAGTTGCAGAATTTGCAGCTCGCGGTGCAAAACCACAATTTGTGGATGCAAAACTTGTTGGCGGCCGTTCAAATGGTATTGCTGCATATCCTGGAATAACAGTTCACCCTGAAGAAGGTGCATCTTTCCAGGTAACTGTATCAAGTTCTGTAGGTGTTACCGCTATTCATACAGTTTTGAGCGGTGGACGTGGCGCTACAATTGAAAATGATATTCCAATTAAAGCCGGAACAAGTTCTGTTCCTGTTGCAATCCCTGTAACAAAAGATTTGCCGCAGGGCGTTCTCCGCATTACAGTTACAGCAACAGACTCTCTTGGTCGTACGGTAGATTATAAAACATATATCAATGTAACTAATTTGAGCGTGGCTCCAGTTACAACTCCTAAGGTTGTTATCAAGGACTGCGCAACAGGTGAAAATAACTTAATTATAAATAAAAAGAATATTCCTAACACCTGTCACTTTGAAGGAGGAACAGCCCGCTCAGTAGAAATTGTTCCAGCAACACCTTTTGCAAAGGCTAGTGTAAAGAATAATGTAATCACTTTGACAAGCGGTACTGCAATCGGTACTTCTGATCCAGTTGCAATTCGTGTAACAACTGATCAGGGATTAACTTACGATTCAGAAAAGGTTGTATTCCGTTATGACGGTGAAGCTCCTGTTGTAAGAATTAACGGGGCATCTGATTCAAATGCAATCGACGGTTCTGCCGGCAAAGTTACAATTTCTGGTTCTGTAGTCAGTGAAGGTCCAATTTCTTCTGTTTCATACAAGGTATACAGCGCAAAGGCTACAATGGCCGGCGATGTTGTAAACGCACTCTCTCCTGTTACTGCGAGTGAAGCAATTGCCCTCACAAGTGCAAAGAGCTTTAGCATTCCTTTTGATGCTACAAGTGAAGAAAACGGCTACGGTGTTTACATTATTGAAGTAACCGCTGTTGGTTCTAGCGGTGAAGCAGTAGCTGCCAGTGTTGGTATCAGAAACCTTCCTGCAACAGAAGGAGTTGTAAAAGCTCCTATGTTTGCATGGGCTGACGGAACAAATGTAAGCTATGTAGTTGCATATCAGGGTGAAACAGACCGTACATTTGGAAGTTTTAAGCGTTCTGAACTTGCGGCAGGAACTTCTACAGTAAATGCGGTTGTTAAGACTACAGCCGATGAAAAAGAATATCCTTCAAAATTAAATACAACAAAAGCTGCCAAAATTGATGGTCGTATCGTTGCCGTTGAAGGTCAGGACTATGGCAGCGGAATGACAATTACTCTCGAACAGGGAGCAACAGCTGTTCTCACTGCAGAAGTAGAAACAGATGCTACTGTAACTGGTGCAAACTTTGAGATTTCTGGGGAAAACATTCCTGGTGGTGCAAATACTTCTAACGGTGCTGCAAAAGTTACCAAGGTAGAAGGAACAAACCGTTGGACAATAGAAGTTCCTCTCGCAAATCTGCCGGTTAGATACAACAACATTAAGATTAACGTAAAGGCAGGTTCAGTTTCAAAAGAAATTAACGGTACAGTTCTTGTTGTTCGTTCTGTTGAAGCAAGAATGATTGATGATAAAAAGACTGTTTATGCTCTCGAAGGCATTGGCAGTACATACGATAAAGATCAGGCAAGTTACGTAATGACTTCTGGTGCAACTGTAAACTTCTTTGCAAATGTTCCTGGAGTTAAGGGAAATCCAATTCTCGTTGGCGGAAACGATGGGCTTGCTCTCGAAGTAAATGAAACAAATCCTAATTCGATTGTTGTTCGTGTACAGAAAGACGGAACATATCAGGGCGTTCAGATTAGAATGCAGGATTCTAACGGTGTAAGCTATCAGTCTCAGCCAATTACAATTATTTCTGACTCTGGTGCTCCAGAAGTTAAGATTGTAACTCCTGAATTGCACGGCTGGGCAAGAAACTCGGTACGCATTACTGGTACTGCAGCAGACCCAAGCGGAATTAAGAGTGCTGAATATACTGTAGACGGCGGTAATACCTGGAAG